>JAGHUB010000369.1 GCA_018065025.1 Candidatus Equihabitans merdae | reverse complement strand
AACCTCATCGACATGGGCATGAAGCTGGAAGGTCTGCCAAGAAATACTTCCATGCATGCCGCCGGTGTTGTTATTTCCAAGCTGCCTGTAGATGAATATGTGCCTCTCAGCCGGGCACAGGTCGGTTCCATCACTACCCAGTTCACCATGACAACTTTGGAAGAACTGGGCCTGCTGAAAATGGACTTCCTGGGACTTCGAACCCTGACGGTTATCCAGAATGCGGAGCGTCTCATTAACGAAAAACGCTCTTCCGATGAGCCGGTCTTCGATGTCAATAAAATTGATTACGACGACCCCAAGGTCATGGCTATGCTTGGCAAGGGCCACGGCGAAGGCGTATTCCAGCTGGAATCTGCCGGTATGTGTTCCTTCATGAAGGAGCTGAAGCCCACTTGCTTTGAAGATATCATCGCCGGTATCTCCCTCTATCGTCCGGGTCCCATGGATTTCATTCCCAAGTACATTCGCGGCAAGCAGCATCCGGAAGACATCGTCTATGAATGCAAGGAAATGCAGCCTATCCTGGAGCCTACTTACGGTTGTATCGTTTACCAGGAACAGGTTATGCAGATCGTTCGTGATCTGGGTGGCTACTCTCTGGGCCGTTCCGACCTGGTTCGCCGAGCCATGTCCAAGAAGAAAGCCGACGTTATGGCCAAAGAGCGCCAGAACTTCATCTACGGAAATGTAGATGAAGAGGTTCCCGGTTGTATCAGCCGAGGCATTTCCGAGTCGGTGGCCAATGGCATTTTCGATGAGATGACGGACTTCGCCAAGTACGCTTTCAACAAGTCCCATGCAGCCGCCTACGCTGTGGTTTCCATTCAGACAGCATTTTTAAAATGCTATTACCCGGTGGAATACATGGCCGCGCTGGTGACATCTGTCATCGACCATCCCGAAAAATGCGCCGGCTATTTCCTGCATTGTCGTCATGAAAATATCGATATTCTTCCCCCTTCAGTCAATGAAGGTATGGGAGAATTTACCGCGGAAAATGGTGCCATCCGCTATGGTCTCTATGCCATCAAGAGCATAGGACGAGCCGTTATCGACACCATTGTTAAGGAGAGAAATGATCGTGGTCCCTATGTGGACTTCAAGGATTTCCTCACCAGAACCTATGGCCGGGAACTCAATAAACGCTCCATCGAGAACCTGATCAAGGCCGGAGCCTGTGATGGTTTGGGGGGCACCCGTAAGCAGCTGCTTCAGGTCTATCCTATGATGCTGGATGAGGTAGGCAAAGAGAAGAAAGAGTCCATGGACGGACAGATGAATCTCTTTGACATGCTGTCTCCGGAAAATAAGAAGCAGTATGAGATTCGCCTGCCGGCAGTTGGAGAGTTTAATAAGGAAAGTCTTCTGGCCCAGGAGAAGGAAGTGCTGGGTGTTTATCTTTCTGGTCATCCCCTGGAAGAGTACGAAGACATCTGGCGTCGAGGTATCTCCAATCTGACATCTGATTTTCAAATCGACGAGGAGACCGGCGAGCCCAAGGTACGAGGTGATGAGAAGGTCATTGTGGGTGGTATGATCATCGAGAAGACCATTAAGTACACCCGTAACAACAAGGTCATGGCATTTATTACCGTGGAAGACCTGGTAGGGACTGTAGAAGTTCTGGTATTTCCTAAGTTATATGAACGCTATGGCAGCCTGCTGGAGGAAGACAGCAAGGTTTTCGTGGAAGGCAGGGTCTCTGCAGAAGATGACAAGGCCAGCAAGTTGATCCTGGATAAAATCACATCCTTCGAGGATAGAGGCAAAGAATTGTGGATAGCTTTCGACACCAAGGAAGCCTATGTGGACAGCGAGAAGCAATTGGATGCTTTGCTGAAGAGATCTGTGGGTCAGGATGAGGTCATTATCTTTATCAGAAATCCCAAGATGATGAAGAAACTGGACCGCTATCATGTGAAAGCTTCAGAGGAATTTGTGGCCAATCTCAAGGCATTTTTCGGACCGGATCGAGTGGCGGTCAGGGAAAAACGAGTTGAAAAAGGCTAATTCATGAATTAAAATTAGCTTTAATTGTTTAGTTATTATCAAGCACTATCAAGGCAGGGTATAAAATATGGCAAAAAAAGAAATCAAAACCATCGGCATATTAACAAGTGGCGGCGATGCTCCGGGTATGAACGCTGCTGTCAGAGCAGTTGTTCGTCGTGCTCTTTCAAAGGGACTGCGCGTTAAGGCAGTTATGCACGGTTATGACGGTCTGATTCATGATGAAGTTAAGGATATGACAGCTGCTGATGTATCTGATATCATCGGTCGTGGTGGTACTGTTCTGCATACCGCTCGTTGCCCCGAGATGCGTACAGATGAAGGCGTAGAAATCGCTGTAGCCACATGCCATCGTCACGGCATCGAAGGTCTGGTTGTTATCGGCGGTGACGGTTCTTACCGCGGTGCCGGCAAGCTTTCCGCTAAAGGCATCAACGTCATCGGCATTCCGGGCACTATCGACCTGGATATCGGTTGTACCGATTACACCATCGGTTTTGATACTGCTGTCAATACAGCTATGGAAGCCATCGATAAGGTTCGTGATACCTCTGCTTCTCATGCCCGTTGCTCCATCATCGAAGTTATGGGTCGTGATGCCGGTTATCTGGCTCTGTGGTGCGGTCTGGCCAATGGTGCTGAGACTGTTCTTCTGCCGGAAAAATACGACTACGACGAACAGAAGATCATTGACAACATCCTGGACAACCGTCGTAAAGGCAAACGCCATCACATCATCATCAATGCCGAAGGTATCGGTCACTCAGCCAGTATGGCCAGACGTATCGAAGCTGCTACAGGTATTGAAACCAGAGCTACTATCCTGGGTTACATGCAGCGAGGCGGTTCACCCACTGCCCGTGACCGCGTGAATGCCACCATTATGGGTGCCAGAGCCGTTGACCTTCTGATGGAAGGCAAGACCAAGCGCGTCATCAGTGTTGTTAAGGGTGAGTTTGTTGACCTGGATATCGATGAAGCACTGGCAACCACAAAGGATCTTTCCGAGTATCAGTATGAGCTGGCTTATTCCCTGTCTCATGACTATCTGAAGCCGGTGGAGTAATATGCTCTCTTTAAAAGATATCAAAGAGCTTCAAAGCAGCGGCAAGGCCCGTCGAACCATGGGCCTTTTTGTTGCGGAAGGGATCAAAATCCACAGAGAAGCCCCTGCTGACTTAATCGAACAGGTCTGCGCATCAGAAAGCTTCGCCAAGGAACATGCTGATGTTCTGGCCGCTTTTGACAACAAGACACTGCAGATCGTGCCGGACAACAAGATGAAGAGTCTGTCGGACACCAAGACCCCCCAGGGCATTCTCACCATCATGAAGAAGCCTGTCTGGGAAATGGAGTCACTGCTTGGCAAGCCGTCACCATTTTTCCTGATTCTGGAGAATCTTCAGGACCCGGGAAATGCAGGCACTATTCTGCGAACTGCCGAGGCTGCAGGTTGTGATGGGGTGTTTGTGACAGAAGGCACCGTGGATTATTACACTCCCAAGACCATCCGCTCAACCATGGGTTCTATTTACCGCGTGCCCCATCTGGTGGTGCCGGATGTACATAGCCTGGTGGCGGATATGGAAGGCCGCGGCATCGCTGTCTATGCAGCCCACCTTAAAGGGCAGAAGACCTATCGCCAGGTGGATTTCACCAAGGGCTGTGCCATTGTTATAGGAAATGAAAGCAAGGGCATCAGCGACGGACTGGCAGAAGCCTGCACTGAGCTGGTCACCATTCCCATGCAGGGCAAAATTGAGTCATTAAATGCCGCCATGGCTGCAGGCATCATGATGTATGAAGCCGCCGGGCAGAGGGCAGGAGAGTAAGCATTTTCCGATAAATATGAAAGTGTCGGTGGAAAGCATTTTCTGCATCAACAAGCATGAAAACACAGAGACATCTGCAAGGGATGAGAGCTGTGTAAATATATTTTTCAAGAATATTTCGTCATTGAAAGGAGACGACTGATGAATATCAAAGGACGTAGTTTTTTAACACTGAAGGATTTTACTCCGGAAGAAATCACAGGTCTGCTGGACCTGTCTGCTAAGCTTAAAGCTGACAAGAAGAAAGGCATCTATGGCCATTCTCTGAAAAATAAGAACATCGCTCTGATTTTCGAGAAAGCCTCCACACGTACACGTTGTGCTTTCACAGTTGGTTGTCAGGATGAAGGCGGCCAGGCTACATACCTTGGCGCCAGCGAAATCCACCTTGGCAAGAAGGAAAGCGTTGAAGATACAGCTCGTGTTCTTGGCCGTATGTTCGATGGTATCGAATTCCGTGGCTTCCGTCAGGACTATGTTGAGAAGCTGGCTGAGTATTCAGGTGTTCCGGTATGGAACGGTCTGACAGATGATTATCATCCTACACAGATCCTGGCCGACATGCTGACTATCCGTGAACAGAAGGGTGAACTTAAGGGTCTGAACTTCGTTCACATCGGCGATGCCAGAAGCAACATGGGTAACTCCCTGATGATCGGTTGCGCTAAGCTTGGTCTTAACTGCACACTGATCGCTCCAAGTCTCTGTGGCCCAAAGAAGAGCTGGTTGAAATCTGCAAGGGTTATGCTGCCGATGCTGATTGCACCATCACTCTGACAGAAGATACCAACGCTGTTGAAGGCGCTGACGTCATCTACACAGACGTTTGGGTATCCATGGGTGAAGAAGCCAAGGCTGCTGAACGTATGGAACTGCTTCGTCCCTACCAGGTCAATGCTGAACTGATGGCTAAGACAGGCAAAGCTGACACCATGTTCCTGCACTGCCTGCCGGCTGTTAAGGGTAACGAAGTTACAGAAGAAGTCTTCGAATCCGCCAACTCCTTCGTTTTCGACGAAGCCGAAAACCGTATGCATACCATCAAAGCTGTTATGGTAGCTACACTGGGCGAGGAAGACTAATACATGAAAGACATCTCGGGACCGCTGTTTAAATTCACCTGCGGTGTCTCAAGTCTGGTGATTCTCGGAGGAGGCATATATATGTGTGTCTCCTCCGCTTATAATGCAGGGCTGCAAGTGCTAATCCTGACAGTAGGCCTGCTGCTCAATATTCTCATGTCCAGTTATTACATTCTCCAGGGCAAGAAACGAAGCTTCTATTTCGTAGTCCTGTCCCTGATCCTGGCATGGAATCTCTTGAGTAGGGCGTTGGATTATTTGGCAGCGATGCAATGAAGGAATGAATGCCGGCGTGCTGATGCGCTGGCGGAGCATTTCCCGGATGCATTGAATGTGAATGCCATGAATATGCTGGAAGACGATAACGAGTATGGAAAATGAAAATGTGGTCCTGTGCGGGGCCAGTTATTACAATCAGAATTATTATCTGAATAATGATTTCGCTAAGCTGCCTTCCGTGGTGAAGGATGAACTTCAGATCCTCTGCGTGACTTTCGTAGAGGAAGTTGGCGGTGTGCTGACTTTGGAATTCACTCCTGATGAAGAGCTGGTCTTCAATGTCCAGGCCACTGAAGGAGATCCCCGCTTCGATGAGATCGGCAGCGGTCTGAAGATCAAACAGCTTCAGAAAGAAAAAGAAGAGCTGATGGAACAGCTGACATTATTCTATAAGTTGATCGTTAAAGGAGGAGCCTTATGAAGATAGGCTCCTTATCTTTCGATAAGCCCTTATTTTTGGCCCCTATGGCCGGCGTCACTGACCAGCCATTTCGCGTGCTGTGTCATGAGATGGGGGCTTCAGTGGTCTGTATGGAAATGGTCAGTGCCAATGCTATCAAGTATGGCAACAAGAAGACAGAAGCCTTCGTGGACATTTCCCCACTGGAACATCCCGTATCCATGCAGCTTTTCGGCCCGGATCCTGAGACCATTGCTTTGGCCGCCAAATATCTGGACAAGAAGCCTTTCGATATCCTGGATATTAACATGGGCTGCCCCATGCCCAAGATCGTAAAAAATGGCGAAGGTTCTGCCTTGATGCGCAATCCTGACCTGGCCGCAGCTATTGTCAAGGCAGCGGTGGAAGCCACTGATCGCCCGGTTACTGTTAAGATTCGTGCCGGCTTCAATGATGAGGAGAAAAATGCTCCGGACCTGGCTCGCCGTCTGGAAGATGCCGGAGCCACTATGATCGTGGTTCATGGCCGCACAAGAGAGCAGTATTACTCAGGTGAAGCTGATTGGAATATCATCAAGGAAGTTAAGAAGAGCGTCAGCATCCCTGTCATAGGAAATGGCGACATCCGCAGCTACGACGAGGCCATGCGCCGCATGGACGAAACCGGCGTAGACGGCGTTATGATCGGCCGCGGCGCCCAGGGCAATCCCTGGATCTTCTGCGGACATAAGCCTGATGTAGCGGAAGTGAAGGCCATGATGAAGCGTCATGCCCGCCTTCAGATTGAAGCCAAAGGAGATCATTTCGGTGTCCTTCAGATGCGAAAGCACGTGGCATGGTACACAGGCGGTATGAGAGGCGGCGCAGTTCTCCGCCAGGCCATCAACCAGGCCAAGTCCCTGGATGAAATAGAAGAACTCATCGATCAAATTGAAGAGTGAAGAGTTTGACGCGGCGCCAGGCTATGATTGGCTGGGTGGTGGTTGCCGCGCGGGCATATAGCATCAAAACAAGCTTCACAGATCCAGTTTGACGCGGCGCAAGGCTGTGATTGGCCGTTTGGTCGTGGCCGCGCGGGTATATAGGATCAAAACAAGCTTCTCAGAGCAAGTTTGACGCGACGCAAGGCCTGTTCTGGCCGTCTGGTCGTGGCCGCGTGGGTATATAGCATTAAAACAAGCTGTCCAGATCCAGTTTGACGCGACGCAAGGCTGTGATTGGCCGCTTGGTCGTGGCCGCGCGGGTATATAGCTTCAAAACTTGCTTCACAGAGCAAGATTGACGCGGCGCCAAGCTGTGATTGGCCGCTTGGTCGTGGCCGCGCGGGTATATAGGATCAAAACAAGCTGTCCAGATCCAGTTTGACGCGACGCAAGGCTGTGATTGGCCGCTTGGTCGTGGCCGCGCGGGTATATAGTTTCAAAACTTGCTTTATAGAGCAATTCGCCCGAGACAACCTCGAAGATCAAGACAAAG
>JAGHUB010000348.1 GCA_018065025.1 Candidatus Equihabitans merdae | reverse complement strand
GACAGCTGCTCCATATTACTTTCTGTCAGTTTCTGTAAAATAGCGGGATGAGCGCCTTCTGAATAATCGTTAACAAATGAATAATACATGTCTTTACCTCTTTATTGACAGACCCTTAATTGGTCCATGATTCAAGTCGATGTCCGGGCTGACTCAAATGATTACGATCAGCCTTACTGCCATGGTCATTTTGACGGATTAGAGGCGGCAAATCAAGTCATTTGCCTTATTTATAAAGTGTTTTCCTGTCATATTTCCCGAAAACAAAACAAATCGTCCCAAATGCCTTTTAATATGTAGAATCAATGTGACAATGCAATTAAAATTGTGGTAATATTTTCTTAATAAATTAATCTGAGGTAACTATGACATATAGTTTTGTTTCTTTATATACATTCATTTCGCTGATCCTGGCCTTCATCGATCTGTGGCTGGGACACCTGTGTCAAAAACAGGGCACCGCTGCCGGCAATCACATGCGTAATACAGCAGTCTGTGCCGCCTTCGTCGCCCTCACCTATCTGGCCAGTATCCTGACCTATGACAAAGCCACAGCACTTCTCATGTCCGGTCTCTACTTCTCCCTGGTAGACTGGACCCTGGTCTGTCTGATTCTGACAGTCATCGAAGTAACCCGTGCAAAGCCCGACAAAATAAGCCGGTTTTTCATGCGCTTCATGATCGGCTTCTCTATATTCGAAAGCGTAGAATTTCTGATCAATACCTGTTATCCCTTCTCTCTGGATCTGATTCCGATAGATGCGCTGATCAATCATTTTTCTTATGATATGAAGCCGCTTTATACGGTTCATCTTGGCTTCACTTATCTGATGGTTTTGACCGTTTTGGGCATGCTGATTCGTCGTTCCATCCGAGTTCCTGCCGAATACCGTATCCAGTACACCAGCAGCATCGCAGCTATCCTTCTGGTAGTGGGTATCAATGCCATCTTTCTATTCATATCAGGCGATTCCGTCATCAACCGTATCGATACCTCTATAGCCGGTTACAGTCTGGCTACAGGCATCTGCTACTGGGGTTGGTTTATCTACACCAAAACATCCATGCTTAAGAGTCTGTCTCTTAAGATCATTGATAACATCGGTCAGGGCATCATCCTCTTCGACCATGAAGAGCATCTGATCATGAATAATAAAAGTGCCGCCGTTCTTCTGGGTGTGAACGGTCCTACCACCGATACACCTAAAAAAGAACTGGAGGATTATTGCTCCATCAATATCAAAGAATCTGCCCGTTCTTCTGCTTTCACCACCCAATGCTATGTGGAACGCGGCGGCATCACTTCTCCTATTCGCTGTGACTATCGCTGCCTGAAGAATAAAAAAGATCAGATCACAGGTTATCTCTACATCATGACCGATGTATCTTTGGAAACAGATCTGATGACCGGTTTCCAGACCTGGAAGGGTTTCATGCATTATCTTGATCTGAATACCCTGCCCTTTGCTATGCCCTGCTCCGTTGTCGTATTCGATATCAATAATCTGGCTATCACCAACAACACCTTCGGTCGTGAAATGGGTGATAAGATGATCCGTAACCTGGCCGGCACACTTCGTGAAGTCTACCCTGCTGAGAGTTTCTTCATCCGTGGAAATAATGCCGAGCTTTTTGTCATCACACCGGGTATGGATGAACAGGTCATGACTTTGATGGCGGAAGATGTCATTTCCCAAAATGATTTCTCCATGCAGTACGCCACCGACAGCATCAAATCTGCTGACGAAGATCTTCTGAAAGCCCTGGAAAATGCTGGTGTATCTCTTCAGAATAAGAAGCTGATGGACAAGAATTCTACTCATTCTCAGGCCCTGACATCACTGGTCCAGGCCCTGCAGGAAAGTGACTCCGAAACTGAAGCTCACGTACGTCGTACCCAGCAGCTGGGCAGCGAACTTGGCAGCCGTCTCAATCTAAGTGACAAAGAACAGAGCCAGTTGTCCCTGCTTTGTCTGCTCCACGACATCGGTAAGATCGGTATTCCTCTGGAACTTCTCAACAAGCCAGGCCATCTTAGTGATACTGAATGGACTGTTATGAAGACTCATGTCGATAAGGGCTACCAGATCGCCATGTCTTCAGCTGAACTCAAGGGCATCGCCGACAGTATCCTTCACCATCATGAACACTGGGATGGCAGCGGTTATCCGGATGGCTTAAGCCGTGAAAGCATTCCTCTTCTTTCTCGTATCATCGCCATCGTGGATACCTACGATGCCATGACCAACGACAGGATCTATCGAAAGGCGGTCTCCTCAGCAGAAGCATTGGTTGAGATCAAAAAATGTGCCGGCACACAATTTGACCCCCGTATCGCTTCGGAATTCATTCAGATGCTGCAGGGTAGTGGAAACGGTAATACGACAGCCACCAAGACGATTTCTGAGGAAAGTATTGAGAGTAAACAAGCTGCGGATCATGCCGATAAAACAAGTGCCCCCGCCCTTCCGTCCTCTCAGCTTTCGCAAAATGAATCGGTTTCTTCTCGCACATTCCGAGTTGGTTACGCCCGTTATATCCTTGACCAGAATAACCGTATCCTGGAAGTAGAAGGTGAATTCGAAGAACTGACCGGTTACTCGGAAAACGACATTCGACAGAAGGCTATCTATCAGCGAGACCTGATTCCTGAAGAAGACCAGACAGATTATCTGGTACAGGTATCTAACCAGCTTAGCCGCAGTGATATGGCCTTCCTTGAGCATCGTCTTAAAACCAAGCAAGGAGATATTCGCTACGTCTTCTGCTGCGGACGCCAGTTCTATGATTCCACAGCCAAAGAATTGCGCTCTGACATCATCGCTTGTGATAATGCCAAAACTCATTTTGCCCGCATGATGCAGGAAATTGAAAGTTCAAGAGCTCAGAAGCAGCTGCATCGTTGGGAACAGACTTATCGTCGGGATGGTCTCACTGATCTTCTCACCCACAATGCCTTCCATAACGATATAGAGGCAGCACTTCTAAAAGAAGATACTGAGATCATGCTCTTGATGATGGACGTGGACTTCTTCAAGAAGTACAACGATACTCATGGCCATTTAGCCGGTGATAAACTGCTGATTCTCCTGGCCCACACCTTGAAAGTAACCCTTCGTGAAAATGATCTGGCCAGCCGTATGGGCGGTGATGAATTCGCTGCTGCCCTGCCGGTTACCGGAGAGCCCTCCAAGGATATGCTCATAAAGCGAGCCCAACAGATCTTCGACAACCTC
>JAGHUB010000424.1 GCA_018065025.1 Candidatus Equihabitans merdae | reverse complement strand
ATATAATATTTCATGAATCGATATTGATGGACAACAGATCCCATAAGCCATGTTGTAACCGAAAAGAGAGGTGTATATGCCATTTCAGATTGTTAGAAATGATATTACCAAGATGCATACGGATGCCATCGTCAACACAGCCAATCCCAAGGTTCGCGTTGGTGACGGGGTAGATCGTGCCATCTATGAAGCAGCGGGTTATGATGAATTGCTGGCTGCTCGTGCCGGGTATGGCGATTTAGATTTCGGTCAGGCCTGCCTGACACCTGCTTTTGCCCTGCCTTCTAAGTTTATTATTCATGTGTCCGGCCCCATCTGGCAGGGTGGAAAAAACCATGAAGCGGACATTCTGAAACAGTGCTATGACAGATGCCTCCAGATAGCTTTGGAAAATGCCTGCGAGAGCATCGCATTTCCTTTGCTTGCCACAGGCACCTATCGTTTCCCGAAGGAAATGGCCATGCAGATTGCCCTGGCATCTTTTAGCGAGTTTTTGTTGCAGCATGAGATGATGATCTATCTGGTGGTCTTTGATGCGGATTCTTATCAGATCTCAGACAAGCTCTTCGCGGATGTAAGCAGCTATATCGATCAGCATTATGTGGATGTAGCTCATCAGATGGAGCATCCAAGTCAATACCGCAAAGAGACGGCTCGTTGGTCGGCAGGTCCGGCAGATGATGATAGGGAGGACGTTTGTGCAAGTCCCGTCAGGCCCCGGGAATCTGCTTCTGAACCACGATATGCTGAACCTTTGGCCTATGCATCCCGGCGGCCAAACATGGCGTCAAGTTCTAATATGGGTCGGGAGCGAGGCTCTTTCTTGGACCGTCTGGGTTGGCGCAAGGACCGGAAGAAGACCCAGAAAGAGTCTGTTGAAATAACTGAAGAGGACGTTTTTTCTGCACCATTTGAAGCTGCAGAAGTTGAGGAAGAATCCATTTTCGCTCCCCAGCCTGGCTTTGCAGAAGATGGGATTTTCGGTGCACCCTCAGGGGACAGTCTTGAAGATATTCTTGCCGGTGACTTACCCACATTATCCGAGTATCTGCAGCAACTTATCAACAAGCGAGGCCTGACCAATGTGGAAACCTACACCAGGGCCAACATGGACAAGAAGTATTTTTCCAAGCTGATCAACGGCAAGGTTCATCCCACCAAGCTTAAACTACTGACTTTGTGCATAGCCCTGGAGCTGAATCTGGATGAAACCATAGATTTTCTGGCTATGGCAGGCTACGCATTGACTCCACTTAGCAAGACGGATCTGATCTTCCGCTTCTTCATAGAACGCCAGCGTTACGACATTTACGAGGTGGACATCGCCTTGTTCGATAACGGACAGCCCACTATTGTTCCGGAGTGAGTATTAATTCGATTTATGATTTGAAATTCTGGTGCATACATGGCATCAAAAGGATAAAAAAGGATTTTTCATAAAATGATTAAGGTCGCTTTTCATGCGACCTTTTTTTATGCCCCAAAAGCTAATATAAGCTCATCAAGAAAACAACTCCATGAAATAAGTTAAGAGTGCACTCAGGTGCGGAAAGATGAGGTATAGATTATGCAGAAGAATTTAACAGAATTAGTTTTCATCCTGGATCGCAGCGGTTCTATGGGAGGCCTTGAGAAAGATACCATCGGCGGTTTCAATGCTATGATTGAGCGTCAGAAGAAGCAGGAAGGCCAGGTCAATGTCACCACAGTTCTTTTTGATGACAAGTACGATATGATCCACGATCGCATTCCTATCAATGACCTGCGTCCTATGACAGAGGATGACTATTATGTCCGTGGCTGCACAGCTCTTCTGGATGCCATGGGCGAAACCATCCACCGCATGGGCAATACTCAGAAGTATTTGGTAGAGGAGAAGCGAGCTGAAAAGGTCATTTTTGTTATCACAACAGATGGCATGGAAAATGCCAGTCGCCATTACGATCGGGCCCAGATCAAGAGAATGATCGAGCGCCAGAAAGAAAAATATGGCTGGGAATTCATTTTCCTTGGTGCCAACATGGACGCAGTGGCCGAGGCTGCCCGCTA
>JAGHUB010000028.1 GCA_018065025.1 Candidatus Equihabitans merdae | reverse complement strand
CAGCACCATGGGCTTCTTCCGTTATGGTGTGGATCATTATGTGCCCGGTGACCCGGCTGCCGGCTCACCTTCAAGCAGCACCGGCAACTATAAAATGATGCAAGCCGATGGTAACGGTGTAGAGAATCACTCCTACACCACCTGGCATGATAATGGCATTTACAACGTGGGCAGCGGTTCCTACAACAAGCAGAAACCCCTCATGCTCCAGCAGCTCAAATACATTGCTGACTATGATCTGATCTTCAGCGATTACTTCCACGCTGCCACCATTTCCTACATGGGAAATACAGTCTTTGGCAGCTTCGGCTGGCAGATGATCGACGAAGACAGCGATATCCAGACACATATCCCCAGTGACAAGCGAAATGCCGCAGCCTTTGGGGAATATTTCCTGAATGATCTTCAGAAAAATGCCATGAACTTCATGGCTGACCATTCAGGCAATCACATGGATGGCCTCTATCGTACCTGCTACAGCCAGACAGCCCTGGACAACATGCCCATCGAACAGGCAGCAGCCAATGCTGCCGGCGTGGTATTTGGTATGACACCGGAGCAGATGACCAAGTTTGGCGATCTGGCCGGCACCTTGATGGACCGTATCGACACCACCGGTCTCTACTTGAGATACCTGAAGGCAGAAACTGACTTCACCAAATACTATGCGATTTACAAACCGAAAGGGGATAGTCCCTTCAAGCCCATCATCAATATCATGCTGCCTGTGACGGATGAGCTCATGCCCGACAGTTACTATACAGCCCTCTTCGGCAAGACAGCAGGCCAGTTTATCGAGGAGGTCTGGAAAGAGCTGAATGCTCCTACAGAAGAAGAGCTGCAGAATCAGGCCGTAGCCGACAAATATAAAGAAGATCGGGCCAAGGGTTACTTATTCCTGCAGGATATCCTTGACGATGAACAGATCAGCAAGCTTTCTGAAAGCATTCCGGTTGTTGGCTTCATGCTGCTTCAGTATCTGAAGATGGACTATGACGCCACCGGTAATGATGTGCTGGGTACCATGGTCTACAATGCCTCTCGTATGATCTCCAACCATGTGCCGGAGATCGACCTGGCATGGCTTCGTACTTACGATAGCTACTATGACAACCAGAATTGCAAGATGCAGATGGCCAAGAGCGTTCTGGTCAATGAATTGGCTGCTCCCGTGGCCGACAAGGCAGAAGGCAATGATGTGGTGCTGTCTTCAAATGATCCCACATTGACACTTTTTGTGCCCGGCGACGTCAACCAGGGTGCCGGCATTTTCTACACCTTAGATGGTGGCGCGCTTCATCCCTATTGTGGACCCATTAAGCTGGATCCTGTGGAAGGCGATCCGGTAACTCATGTGGTGAATACATTTGCCATCCACGATGGCATCAGAAGTGCTGCCAATACCATCAATGTCACCGTAACTCCCGGCTATGAGCTGGCAGTAACATATCCTGCTCCCATAGGTCAGCCCATCCTGCAGAGGATACCCATAAAGAGGGGTGAGACTTATACCTTCCAGGCTCCGGTGCTGGAAACTCGTGTCTTCAAACACTGGTTTGCAGACCCAGACATCGACCAGTATATCAGCGGTTTTGATCAGTATTCTCGTGAAAATACGGTCACCATTTTGCAGGATGGCAACTATGAGTTTGAAGCCTTCTACTATTTCAAGAATAGTGCTGTTGAGCTGGTTCTGAACGGCATCACAGAAGATAGCCTGCCTGACACAGCTGTGGTTGATTCCGTTTTGTCCCTGGATGGTTATGTCTGGGAGGATAAGGAAGCTACAGTCAATGCTTCCTGGACAAAGAATGAAGATGGCAGTTACACCGTTACCATTTACCTGCCCAATGATCCGGCAAATGAACTTGCCTATATCGGACAGCTTAAGGAAGATCGATTTGGTGCCTATGACGATGTCTTGCTGGCAGGCCTTACCATTAATACAGAAAATGGTGTCAGCGTTGAATGTGTAGGCGATCCGGTAGGTATCGTCAACAAAGACGGCAGTGCCCAGGT
>JAGHUB010000046.1 GCA_018065025.1 Candidatus Equihabitans merdae | reverse complement strand
GCCATAGCCACCATAGGTATCAACGATGATCTTACGGCCTGTCAGACCTGAATCGCCGTGAGGACCACCGATAACGAAACGGCCAGTGGGGTTGATGTAGATACGTGTAGCATCGTCGATCATAGCCGGATCGATGATAGCGTCGATAACGTATTTACGGATATCTTCATGGATCTGTTCCTGTGTAACGTCCGGATCATGCTGTGTGGAAACAACGATAGCATCCATTCTGACGGGCTTGCCGTCTACATATTCAACAGAAACCTGAGTCTTACCATCGGGACGAAGGTATTTCAGAAGACCACTCTTACGAACTTCTGTCAGCTTGAGAGCCAGTCTGTGAGCCATAGCGATGGGATAGGGCATCAGTTCCGGTGTCTGGTTAGAAGCATAACCAAACATCATGCCCTGGTCACCGGCACCATTGTGCTCGATTTCTTCTTCAGTCATCTCATTTTCTTTAACTTCCAGAGCCTTATCAACGCCCATGGCGATATCGGCGGACTGCTTGTCCAGTGTAACCATGACAGCGCAAGTATCGGCATCGAAGCCCATAGCAGCATCTGTGTAACCGATGCGTCTGACAGTATCGCGAACGATCTGCTGAATATCAACATTGGCTTTAGAAGTGATTTCACCCATAACCAGTACCATACCGGTTGTAGTAGCTGTTTCACAAGCAACACGGCTCATGGGATCGCCGGCCAGATAAGCGTCCAGCACAGCATCTGAGACAGCGTCACAGACTTTATCCGGATGTCCTTCAGTAACGGACTCGGATGTAAAATAGAACTTGCTCATTTTTCTTCCTTTCCTAAATGAATCGACAAGTGAAATGCCATCACGCATTTCATACAAAGGTTCTCAGCAACACATCTGCGAGCTTATGTGTTTCCTACAAACCGCTTAATTAAAAGAATAAAAAGAGGATCGCACAAGTCGATCCTCAAGAATTCATCATTCCCTTATTGTTCGATCGCTCGCTCAGGTTGGCACCGTTTCCATAGCTGAAAGGTTGCCGCGGCTTCACAGGCCCTTTGTGCCTCCACCGTCTCTTAATAAGGTTGTATTTAATTACTCATGTCACGTTAACAGAAAGCACCGACTCCGTCAAGTGTTTTCTTTGGCAGCAGTAAGCAATGCCTTCAGATCATCCACTGTGAAGTCATAGGACTTGTTGCAGAAACCGCAGTTCAGTGTAACGGTCTTGCCTTCTTCGATCATGTCCTGAATCTCTTCTGCACCGATAGCAAGAAGAGCCTTGGTGACACGTTCCTTGGAACAATTGCACTTAAACTCAGCTTCTGTTCTGTCACGGAAGACCGGGTTAAGTCCCGCCAAAGCCAGTTCCAGCAGGTTCTCAGGGCTTAAACCTTCCTTCAGCAGATCTGTGACAGAAGTAATGATGGACAGGTTCTGTTCCAGTGTATCGATAAGTTCATCCGGTGCACCGGGCATAAGCTGGATAATGAAACCACCGGCTTCACGAACGGTATTGTCATGGTTCATGAGAACGCCCAGAGCCACAACAGAAGGTACCTGTTCGCTTTCCCAGAAATAAGCTGTCAGGTCATCGCCGATCTCACCTGTGCGGATCTCAACTTCACCTACATAAGGATCTTTAAGACCTGTGTCACGGATGACACGAAGGATACCCTTACCAACAGCACCGCCTACATCCAGCTTGCCGCGAGCATTTGGCGGCAGCATAACGGCGGGATTCTGCACGTAACCCTTTACATGGCCATGGCAGTCAGCTGTAACAGTCATAGAACCCATAGGACCATCCCCGGCAAATGTAACAGTGATCAGGTCCTGATCATTTTTCATCATAAGACCCATCATGCCGGTAGCTGTCAGGGTTCTGCCAAGGGCTGCTGAAGCCACAGGACTTAAATTGTGGAGAGAACGAGCCTTCTCTACCAGTTCTTTCGTTGTGCCGGCAAATGCACGGATATAATCGTCTCCGGCTGTACCACGTACAAAATAATCTGCCATAGTTTTCATCTCCTAATATTACAAAAAAAGTACAGCAGCCCCGAAGGTCTGCTGTGAGTTAAACATTTTCAACTATCAGTGGGAATAAGCTGCTTTCCCGTGACGGTCACGTCCCAGAATCTTGTTGCTAATTCCACGTTCAACGATCAGCGCATCCAGCTTCTCGCCTTCTCTTCTGCCGGCAGCCTGGCTAATCACTTCACGACCATCTTTCAGGGAAATGATCATGCGGTGAATGTGCAGGTTCTCACCGGCTGTACAGCAGGAAGCATCCACCATCTCTACCTCACGATAGATATTGGCAATATCTTCAATCGGAATATAGTAAGTCTTCAACCATTTGCTGAAGAAGACGAACTCCCGGCCGATACCACACTTGCCATACATAGTAGTTTCTTTGAAATCTGCCACAGCATTTTCCGAAACAGCGCCTTCGTCAAAAGGAACTAAACGAGTCATATTAACCTACTTTCAATTTAAACTTCTGGATGTCTCGTTCATTCTCGATTTCTTCAATGAGACCGCCCAAAGCTGACAGCTTCTGGGGGAAGTCTTCGTAACCGCGCTTGATGTAAACGATGTCATCCATCAGGGTGTAACCATCTGCTGCCAGAGCAGCGATAACCAGAGCAGCACCGGCTCTCAGGTCCGGAGAACTGACTTCTGCGCCGGACAGACCGGCCACGCCATCAACGATGGCTGTATTGCCTTCCACCTTGATGGAAGCGCCCATGCGGCAAAGCTCTGCCACATACTTAAAGCGATTTTCAAAGATACTCTCAGTAACGATGCTGGTGCCTTCTGACAGAGCCAGCAGGGCTGTAATCTGAGGCTGCATATCTGTTGGGAAGCCCGGATATGGCTGAGTCTTTACGTGAGCTCTTGAGAGGCGCTTCTTGGCCACCACACGGATAGAGTCGTCACCTTCTTCGATCTCACAACCAATCTCCTCCAGCTTGGCTGTAATGGCTTCCAGATGCTTAGCAATAACATTGTGCAGAACCACGTCACCCTTGGTGGCGGCTGCTGCGATCATAAATGTACCGGCTTCGATCATATCCGGCACGATGGAATATGTGCAGCCATGAAGCTTTTCAACACCGCGGATACGGATCACATCGGTACCGGCACCACGAATGTCAGCACCCATGCTATTGAGGAAGTTAGCTACGTCAACAACGTGGGGCTCCTTGGCAACATTTTCGATAATAGTACGACCCTGGGCACAGCATGCGGCCATCATGATATTGATGGTAGCACCAACTGAAACCATATCCAGGAAAATGTGTGCACCCCTCAATCCATTGGAACGGGCGATAACATTACCTCTGGCGATCTCAATATTTGCGCCGATAGCTCTGAATCCCTTCAGATGCTGGTCGATAGGACGGCTGCCGATATTGCAGCCACCGGGCAGAGGCACCTCAGCCTCCTGATATTTTCCAAGAAGTGCACCCAGCAGATAATATGAGGCGCGAATCTTCTTAATAGATTCATACTCAACGCCACAACTGCGAATGGTAGCACCACTGATTTCTACAGTATGTCTGTCAATACGATTGACCTGTGCGCCGATCTTGCCGATGGCTTCAAGCAGGACGTTAATATCGTTGACATCCGGTATATTCTCTAATCTGACGATCTCGTCGCTCATGATGGCTGCGGAGATAATTGGCAGTGCAGCATTCTTTGCACCACAAATCTCTACATCGCCCACAAGCGGCACGCCGCCCTTGATGATATACTGATTCATAATCCCTCTGTTTTTTACCCCTAATTTTCTGCCGTTCCCCAACAGCAGTCCTTTGACTATTTTAGCCCACAGCAACCTTTTTGTAAATGTTCTTTAATAATTGATTGCCTTTTACTTGAATTTTGTGCAATATGGTGGATGAACATTTAGACGATCTTGGCCTTTTGTCAGTCATTTTTTCTTTTTACGTGTCTTTTTGACACTATATCCAAACTTGCCGATCTTCTTCCCGATACCATAATATTCCCCATGAGAATAAACCAGCGGCTTGGAATCGTTGAAACAGAACCTTCCTGTCTCGTTCATGAGGGTGTCATCTACATGAACGGCCAGTACTTCTGCGACAAACATGGTGTGGACGCCAAGGTCCAGTGCCTGTGTTACCTTGCACTCCAGGCTGAC
>JAGHUB010000392.1 GCA_018065025.1 Candidatus Equihabitans merdae | reverse complement strand
GATGAAGGAAATCCATGAACAGCCCCATGCCGTTCATGACACCCTCTATGCTTATCTGACTGATGAATCCAGCCAGAATGCAGAAAATGCCGGCACAGATGAACCCAAGCTGGCTATCGATCTTGAGAAGATCGGCATTCCGGAAGAGGTTCTCAAGAACCTGTCCCAGATCTACATCGTGGCCTGCGGTTCAGCTTCTTATGTAGGAAATACCGCCCAGTACATCTATGAAGACATGGCCCAAATTCCTACACGTGTGGATATCGCTTCCGAATTCCGTTATCGCCATGCTCCTCTGGACAAAAATGGCTTGGTTATCGTTATCAGCCAGTCTGGTGAGACAGCCGATACTCTGGAAGCCGTTCGTATGGCTAAATCCCGTGGCGTTAAGACACTGGCTATCGTCAATGTTACCGGCAGCTCCATCGCCCGTGAAGCTGACTATGTGGTCTATACTTACGCCGGTCCCGAGATCGCCGTTGCTACAACCAAGGCTTTCTCCTGCCAGCTTATCGTCAACTATCTGCTGGCCATCTCTATCGCCAAGGCCAAAGGCCTCTTAAGCGAAGACGATGCCGCTGATATGCTAATCGACCTGAACAGCATTCCCGAGAAGATCAAAGCCATCCTGGAAGACAAAGAACGTCTCCAGTGGTTCGCCAGCAAGTTCTCCAACGTCAAAGACGCCTTCTTCATCGGTCGTGGTATCGACTACGCCATCTGTATGGAAGGCAGCCTGAAGATGAAGGAAGTCAGCTACGTTCACTCAGAAGCTTATGCCGCCGGCGAACTCAAACACGGCACCATCAGCCTCATCGAGCAGAACACACTGGCCATCGGCGTCCTGACACAGAGCGATATCTACGCCAAGACCATTTCCAATATGCAGGAAGTCAAATCCCGCGGCGGCTACCTCATGGGCGTCACCACCAAGGGAAATTATGACATCGAAGAAACCACTGACTTCACCGTATTCGTACCCAAGATCAACGAATACTTCTCCGCCTCACTGGCAGTCATCCCCCTGCAGGTACTTGGTTACTACCTGGCCATCGGCAAGGGTCTGGATCCCGACAAGCCCAGAAACCTGGCCAAGTCAGTTACAGTTGAATAAAAACCCTAAGCAAACCAAAATCTCATATATCCAACCGGGTATATGAGATTTTTTACTTATGTACTAAACCAGACTTCTGCGTATGATCAAAAAACTCACATCCCCCGCAGGTGATGTGAGTTTTCTTTGTTTAATAATTATTATCAGGCTTTGGATTTACCAAGCTTACCTGTCTGTGTGTAGTGCAGGAAGAACATGGCAACTACTGTGATGATACAGCCAACGATCAGGCAGATCACAGCATTATGCAGGAAACCGGCAACGATGTATGTGATGAAGCTGATGACGGCAGCAGTGATGGCATATGGAGCCTGAGTGGATACATGAGCGATGTGATCACACTGAGCACCGGCTGAGGACATGATGGTTGTATCTGAAATGGGGGAGCAGTGGTCACCGCAAACAGCACCGGCCATGCAGGCAGATACGCAGATGATAGCCAGGGGGTTGCCGGATTCAAGCGGGAAGGCCTGAAGTGTGATGGGGATAAGAATACCGAATGTACCCCATGATGTACCTGTAGCGAAAGCCAGCAGGCAGGCGATAACGAAAACGATGGCAGGCAGGAAGCTTAAGAAACCATCAGCGGAGCTTTCAACAACACCGGCAACGAATTCTTTAGCACCCAGAGAATCTGTCATAGCCTTCAGAGTCCAGGCCAGAGACAGGATCATGATAGCCGGAACCATAGCTTTGAAACCTTCTGTCAGGCAGGACATGCAGCCCTTGAAGTTAAGAACCTTACGGGAAACATACCAGATAACAGTGATGATCAGAGCGGCAAATGAACCATAGGTCAGACCTACAGAAGCATCGGAGTTAGCGAAAGAATCGATAAATGTTTCGCCTTCAAAGAAACCACCGGTGTAGATCATGCCGATAACACAAGCGATGATAAGAACGACGATGGGGAATACCAGGTCAGAAACCTTACCATTGCCTTCCGGCTTTTCGTCAGCATTGTTGTAGACGTTAGACGGAATAGTGAAAAGATCACCCTTCTTAGCATTTTCTTCATGTGTAGCCATGGGACCAAAGTCAACTTTAAGAACTGTGATAACAACCATCATAAGGATTGTCAGCAGTGCATAATAGTTGTAGGGGATGGAACGGATGAAGAGCATCAGACCATTTGTGCCTTCCGGAGCGAAGCCGGATACGGCAGCAGCCCATGAAGAAATGGGGGCGATGATGCAGATCGGAGCAGCTGTAGCATCGATCAGATAGGCCAGCTTAGCACGGGATACGTTGTGACGGTCTGTAACCGGACGCATAACAGAACCAACTGTCAGGCAGTTGAAATAGTCATCAACGAAGATCAGGACACCAAGAACGATGGTGGCCAGCTGAGCGCCAACGCGAGTTTTGATACGTTTGGAAGCCCATTCACCGAATGCAGCAGAGCCGCCTGCCTTGTTCATCAGACAAACGATGATACCAAGGAAGATCAGGAACAGCAGGATACCGACGTTGTAAGAGTCGGACAGAGAAGCAACCAGACCATCCTGGAAAACGTGTTCGATGGTGCCTATGAAGCTTCCGGAATAAAGAATACCGCCTACAAGGATACCGATAAACAGTGAGCTGTAGACTTCTTTTGTGATCAGAGCCAGAGCAATGGCAATGACCGGTGGCAGTAATGCCCAAATTGTTGCGTACATATGTTTTCTCTCCTCCAAAAAATAATGACACGTTTAAAAAACGGACATGTCATTATAACACGATTTATGCAGGATGCATTCGTAAAATCCTGTATTCATGCGGTTTTTTGAATATTTACAAAATGTAATGCAGCACCTCCTGACGGCGCACATCATCTCTGATCATCATTTTATAAATGGCATCGTAACCAGCCAAAGCTTCTTCCCGAGTCCAGTTTTTGTCTGACAAGGCGTAGATGCAATAGTCTACCATGAACAGCTCAACACGAAAGTCCTGTCTAAGACAGCCGTTCCTTTCATAGAAACCCAGACGATGAGCGGCTTGAGCTTCATCTATTGCATGGGGCGGATACTCAGACTCAATGAGGATACAACGCCCGGCGTAATGTCTCCGAAGTTCCGACAAGATAGCCCCGCCGATACCGCTGCCACGTCTATCTTTGAAGACCGCCAGATAATCCAGCAGGACAAAAGGCTGCCCTCTCTGACAGAATATAAGAGCATAACCCACCATGGAGGAATCCACCATAGAGTCCTCACCATCCATCAGCAATGACTTCTCACTTAACAAATCTCTCTCTTCACATAGTTCCACACCCCACACTTCATAGGTACCCTCATCCATCATGCGATGAATGGAATGTAATCCCTTGACCTCCTCTTTGGGAAAGTCATAGACCAGGTGCTCATTGTATACCTGTGCCGTTTCTTCTTTATCTAAGGGTCTAAGTGCGATATCCATACCAAGTATCCTTTTGTTATTCTTGTTGATTCCAATTCTTTTCTTCTGCCTCTCTTTTATATTAAAACAATTTTCTCTTATATTCAAAAGGCTCCGGAATGCAACAAAGGGTGGCGCTTGATGCGCCACCCTTGTTATTTGTTTGTTTCAGAAGCTTTCATCCGCTGCTTACTTTCGTTGGCTTGGATTTTCACTTCCCGGCTTTATTTAGCCTGTTTTTTCTTACGTCTGAAGACGATACCTGCGGCGCCACCTGAAACAGCCAGGAGAGCTACCCAAAGGCCTGCCATGCCGTTGTCACCGGTCTTCGGTGTCTTCTTCGGCGGGATCTTCTTATCGACCATAGTTACGGTCTGGACGTAATCAGCGTTGACGCCGATCTTATCGGTTGTCAGTGTGAACTTGACCGGATCTGCCAGGTAGTAGCCATTGGGAGCGGATACTTCCATGAGGATGTAGGTCTTGCCTCTGACAAGGAGACCATCGACGCGATGTGCTTCATTACCGGATACCCAGTCTTCAACACCTTCAACGCGTGTGCCGTCTTCATTCAGGATTCTCAGTGTAGCGCCTGCAAGAGCGTTGCCTGCTTCATCCTTCTTGATGATAGCGATCTTAGTGGGCGGATCGTTCCAGATGATGTTGCCTTCGTCATCCATCTTAGCTACGCCATTGCCATCCTTGAAGGACTTAACAGCGATAGCACCGGATTCTGCATCGTAAGCAAATTCGATCTGTGCGGATTCCTTAGTCAGTTCATAACCTGCAGGTGCTTCTAATTCGCGGATGATGTAATCAACGCTTGTCAGAACATCTTCGAAGGTTACGACACCGTCTTTGTCTGTAACAGCTTCGGCTACCAGGACTTCATTTTCAGAAGAGGTGATACCCTTAACTTCTTCGTCAGCAAGACGTGCGGCCAGTTCGTCATCAGACAGAGTTCTGTAGAGACCGAACTTAGCGCCCGGCAGGAAGACATTTGTCTTACCTTCTTCTGTCTTCTTCAGAACGATCTTAGTTCTTGCGACATCATTTGTGATAATCACTTCAGGAGCGGAAACAGCATCGATTGTTGTTGTGCCGTCCTTGTTTACGACGACTTCGTAAATTGTCTCATCCAGAACAACGCCGGCATCGTTGACCGGTACAGCAGTTTCCTTCATGTACCATGTCTGGACGGTGACGTATTCGAACTTGACGTTACCGGATTCGTCGCTTACTGCCAGGTATTCCGGACGAGTTGCACATTCGGCATCTTCGAAGAGACCGAACTGTACGCCGCCCAGCATCTGGGTTGCATCGGGAGCATAGCAGCCTTCCAGGTAAAGAACATTCTTGCTGAAGTTGAAGTCCGGCTTGCCGTTTGTTCTCTTAACTGTGATGTGCTGTGTTGCTGTACCCTTTTCAAGAGTTACCTTTGTTTCTGTATCGGTGATCATGTAACCTTCAGCAGGTTCATTTTCAACGATTACATAAGTGCCAAGGTGCAGTTCGCTGAATGTCAGAACACCATTTTCATCAGTTGTCTGAGTGTCGATGACTTCTGTCTTTTCACCGGCTTCATCTGTAGCGTACAGATCGAAGATAGCGCCGGCCAGCGGAGTTACCTGGTCTTTTTCATCAACCTTATTCAGGGTGATGTCGCCCATCTCATCATTCGGTACTTCGGTTACTGTGCCGTCAGCATCGGACATGGTGATGGTCTTGCCGTCTTCAGAAACGATGACGGTGAAGGATGTCAGATTCAGGAAGTAATCTGTCGGAGCTTCAGTTTCTTCTACTCTGTAAGTAGCGCCCTTCTTCAGATATCTGAATGTAACAATACCGTTTTCATCGGATTTCTGTGTATCCAGAGCATCGCCGGTCTTCTCACCATCTTCTGTTGCATAGATAGCAAATGTTGCGCCGGGCAGCGGATCGTTTTCACCGGTTTCCGGATTCGGTGTTGCCTGGATCTTCTTGAACTTGAACTCTGTGGGAGAGTTCTGCCAACCTGTGAAGGTTACGTTGACCTGGGCATCTGTTAATGTAAATGTTTCGGATCTGGATGACAGGATGTATGTATCCAGAGTACCTGTTTCAGTGATAGTGTAGCTATCCATGAAGGTCAGACCTTCGAATGTGGCTACACCATTTGCATTTGTTACTGCTGTAACAGGAGCTACACAACCGTGGTTGTTGGTCAGAGTGAATTCAACGCCTGCCAGGGCTTCACCTGTCAGTGCATCCACCTTCTGAACAGTAGCAGAACCTGTCTTTCTGACGTTGGCTACCGGACCAAATGTCTGAGTACCATTCTGGTAGGTACTTGTGTTGTCGATAGTGAATACGTCAGATACCCAATCAGCTACTACGAAGTTAGCAGGAGCCTGAGTTTCTGCAACTTTGTAAGTACCCTTATGGTTAATTGTGAAGCTTACCTGACCATCTGCACCGGTTGTCTTCGGAGTGCCATATGTTTCCCAAGCACCGCCTGCTGCCTGCTTGTACAGTGTGAACTGTGCGCCGGACAGGTCAGCACCTGTATGGCTATCGATCTTGCCAACATTGACTGTGTAAACCAGCGGTGTGTTGTTGACGTTACCGATATCGATGGTCTGGTCATTGTCGTCTGCACCGATGCTGAACTCGTGAGGAGTAGCATCGAATACATAGTTATCAAGTGTGCTCTTTTCCACGAAGTAGTAGTTGCCTTCTTCGAGGTTCTGAGTTGATACTTCACCATTAGAATCTGTTGTCAGATTGTCCTGGATCAGTACGTCATTGTCTGCATCGACAGCAGCGCCGACCTTCTTGTAAACCTGGAAGACAACACCCTGGAGGGCATCACCTGTTACAGAATCTACCTTCTTAAGTTTTGCGTTACCACCGATCTTGATGTTACGCAGTGTCAGTGTCAGGTTATCGTCTGATACAGATGCTGCTGCAGCACCGTCGGACAGAGTCGGGTTAGATACCAGCTGGATCTTGCCTTCTGTATCAACTGTGAAGGTTACAGAACCTGTAAATGCTTCATAGCCGGACTTTCTGGCTGTCTCTGTCAGTGTGTATGTATGTGTCTCTGAAGATGTAGAGACAACAACATTGTTAAAGTTTTTAGCTGAAGATGTAGAATCCCATGTTACTGTGCCTGCGGTTGTTACACCTGTTTTCAGGTTGACAAAGTCACCGGCCAGCTGGAGAGCTACACCGTCAAGAACTGTACCATTTTCACCGGTCTTCAGGATATTGATGCTTACCTGAGTATTGGTGATATTGCTAAATGTGTATTCCAGAGTAGCGGTTTCTGCATCACTAGTGATTGTAAATGTTTCAGATACGCTGCCCGGAGCACCGATCAACCAACC
>JAGHUB010000210.1 GCA_018065025.1 Candidatus Equihabitans merdae | reverse complement strand
TTAGCATCTGAACAATGAACATTAACAGCAAGACGAGTAGCTCCTGCAGGACGCTTAGGCAGCTCCGTCAGGACCATCTTCATCTGCTTTCTGCCCCGGCCATCCATACCGGCGATAACAAATGTCAGCTCATCTTCACTACCGGTGATCAGTTCGATCTCCCGGTCGCTGTCAAAATAATTGATGCCGGCTTGAATAAGGGGCACATAAGAAGGACTTCCCTTCACCAGCATTTCCATGCCCACATTGGTAAGGATCAGATCTTCACCCAGATAGAGCTGTTCTCTCAGATGACGTGACTCAGCCTTGTCGTAAGCCCCATAACAGGCACCTCGGACATAAAGGTTCTGTCCCTGGAAGACATGGCGGCCGCTCTTGCAAAGATAGGGCACACTCTTCTTGGCCCAGGCTGTATCGAAACCTTCGCCTGTGATATAAACCGATGAAAAGATGCGCTTTTCAAGGACGGCATAAGCGTAAGCATAAAAGTCCTCATCCCTTTGATTTTCAATGGGGGATAATGTGACAGCTTCACGCTGTTCCGGATGAATCAAAGCCGGACGAGTATTTTTATTGGCAGACAGACCATGATAAGAAACACTGTCTTCGTCAAAGACAAACAAGGCAATGTCTCGTGCCTTCATGTCATTTTTCTGGGAATAGGCGTAACTGTAGAAGCTCTGCATGGCATCCTGAAGCACCAGACGATCACTTTCCAAGCCCATAGCCTTACAGGCCTTCTTGATATTGGACGACAAAGCGGCACTGAGTTTTTCAGTAGTAATGGCCAGGCAAGTGATGGCTTTCACCACATCTCTGCCCCCCAGAAGAGCCAGTGAAGACTTAAGGTAGATAGCCAGCAGCTCATAGGGTTCACGATAGACACCATCGATCAGCAGAGGCTCCTCATTTTCCAGACAATCAAAGAAATGTTCTACCGGAATACCGCCTCGCTGGGCAGAAAAATAATCTGCCTCGATGCCAAAATGCCAGACGTCTTTGCCCTGGATCTTGCAAAGTGTGGTGGGAAATACATACATTCCCGTCCCTACCTTCGCAGGTACCGACACAGGCTGACCTGTCTCCCGATCAAAATAGGCGATCTGGCTGCCTTTTTTATTCAGTTCGTAACCAATCAGCAGATTGTGGACTTCGTTCATGTAAAGAGCTCCCCATCAATCATTTTCCTGTAATGTAAATAAACGCTGACCCATGCTTACCGCTTTGCGATATTCCCGGATCTTCTCTTCCAGAAGTTCTTTCTTACCCAGACGATGGGCAGAAAGCATCTGGTTAATAAGCTGAGCCGCACTGCGGCCTGTCATATCCACGGTCTTCATGGTTCGGGTCTTCTCAGCAGTCTGGACAAGCTTGCCTCCGTGTTCCACTGTCATGTAATAGTGGAGCACTTCTCCATAGAAAAGAACGAACTCTTTAGAGTAGATATTGGAAGAAACCATGGTCATAGGCTCGCTCTGATAAACTCTGGCTGAACCTCTGCCATCTTCCATGCGGAAGTAGAGGGTGACTTTATCACGCTCTCCGGCAGCTGTCTCAACAAAAACCCGATCTGTAAGTCCGGAACCGGCCAGCATAGAGGAAGGCAGCTTCTGGAAGAATCCGAGACGGATGCCTCTTGAAAGCATGTCATCCAGAATCTCTTCTGCCAGGGCTTCTTCACTTTCTGTCATGGATGACTTGGCGGCGAGAGACTTAAGCAGTGCCAAAGCGCAGGTATCATCTTTGGCCCAGCCCTTCTCATAGGCATTTCTTAAGAGATGCTGTTCGTAGTCGTCCATCTGGCAGCCATCAATAAGATAGAAAGCCGCCACAAAGCCAAGATAGGCACGACAGACATCTTCACGGCCACCCTCACGACGATACTGTTCCAGCACGTGAGTCTGCTCAGGCAGAGGCCGCTGAATATACATAGCCTTGCAGATGATGCGATCATCTATACCGTAAGTATCCAGATAGAAAGCCGCTGCATCCCTGCGGATAGACAGCATTTTCTCAAAAGTAGTCTCAGCATGAGCCATCAGATAATTCAAAATACGCTCATCATACTTGCGATGATCGTAGACATAAGTTGCCATCTTAAGTAGCTGCTGATCCTTCTCTCCCTCGCAGGATGCGATCTTCTGGCTTACCATATGAAGCATGGATGTGGGATTTACCCGCTCACAGCCATATCTGGAGATCAGCTCATAAGCTCGCTCCCAGAAGCCTCGAACAATCAGGGTCTCGATGAGAGAAACCTTATCCACCCGGACCATATGCATGTAATTCAGCTTGTCCAGATAGGGATCGATAGCTTCATTAGAAAGATTCGCAGAGAAATACTGCAGCAGTTTGCGGCGGATATCTCTCTTGAAAAATGGCGTCATGGCTTCGTGTTCAGACAGATAGATGTAGGCTTCCAGATTGTCAGCATTGACCTTACTGTGAGCCTCCATGCCTGCCATAGCGTGAAGACATACACCGATTCGATCCACCTTAAGTCGCAGGCAGTCGTCGGTAAGCAGGTCCCCATCCATCAGTTTTTCCAGGCCATAGGCAACATCCGATACGTAACGGTTGCCCTTTTCATCACAGAAGAAGATACGGGCACTGGGTGTGTAAAGCTGAATGTAAGCCTCACCATTGATAAGAGGTGTCACAGCCTCATAAGCCAGTTCTTCATGACAGACAGCCACTTCCTTCATCCGTCTGTCGGCACAGTAGACCCGGGCAGTGAAGCAGACATCTGCCAGGGCGCAGCCAACCACCCGGTCTTCCACTCTGGGATAGAATTCCCGATAAAGAGCGGCATAGTCCCGGTTGATGAGGCCATCCATCAAAGCCTGTCCTGCAAAATTCTGCATCTGTTCCAGGAAGGCTTCATAAGAGACAGGATCGTCATCCCTATGTTTAAGAATATTGGCATACATGAAAGCCAGACGGTCACGATTGACATTGCTGCTCATCAGGAAATACTTCCGCACCTTAAGGGGCAGTTTCTTCTGATAAGTATCCGGAATGGTCTCGATATAGTATTCAAAAACTCTGGTCAGACGGACCTCTTCTTCAATAGCCAGTTCATACCATTTGAAATAATCACGATTGCGAGGCTGTCCCTTGATAATGAGACGACAGATAGCTGTCAGAATATCCTTGGTCTTCAGCTTCTCATAACCTTCTGCCAAAATGGCATAAACATCCCGGCGGAAGACTTTCTCATTATCTGAAAGCACCGCGATCATTCTATATAAGTCATCTGTCAGCAGGCCATTGCGGCGACCATAAGACAGCACATGACGGGTGAAATTATTAAGAGAGCGAAGCAGATCTGTGCGATAGCGCAGCAAAGACAGAGCCTCGATATAAACCAGAGGATTGCGGCTGCCTTCGTTGAAGGTCTCCTCCAGAAGCATCATGGTCTTCTGGGGTGAACGCTTCAGGTCCTCATCCACCTGCATACGCAGGAAGAGCATGATCATGCTTTCCCGGCTTCTGTTATGCCAATCCCGCAGACGGCCTACCACATCGATGGCTCCCGGTGTCAGGAGACCACACATGTGGCACAGGTATAAGAACCCGGCCTTCACTTCCAGTGAATCGGGTTTGAAATCGTGGTCCTGAAGGGATCGAAGCAGACGCTTAGCTGAACCGGCATCCCCGGTAGTGAAGCAGACATAGGCCTCGTAGATGGTGAGGGCAGTCTGTGTGCAACCCATTTCCCGGAGGGCAGATACCGTGGTCAGGGTTTTACTTGCCCAGCTTCTGGTATCCATCTGATTAAAGCGGAAAGCACGATAGGTCTTGGCCAGACGAATGCCGGCCTTCTTCATAGCACGAGCTTCGCTGGTACTGTGAGCAGCATTTTTTGTTGCCACTACTTTAAAGACCAGTTCCTGATCGTCTGATTTTAAAACGATAGCTCCTTCACATTTTCCGGCGCCCATTTTATCGCCCCGGATAATGTAGGTCAGGTCAAAGACAGAACCCACAAAGTCATCTTCCGTCAGTCGCTTTTTGGACACTTCCAGAAAATGGCCCCGGACTTCAACACGATAGTTGAGATAGCCCCAACCGGATCGCATGATGCGAACTTCTTCCCGGCGAGTATCCCCGACCTTGTGGAAAATGGCCTCTTCTTTTTCTAAAGACAGGCTGACCCGCTCTTTCTGACCGGCGCTGACCAGGAATTCTTCCATGCGCTGTAAGGTGACAGGGTTCTGAGCCAGACCCAGGTAAAGTGAACGAAGGGAACTATATTCGCCCTGAAGCAATTGGGTAAAACGACCTCCCGTAAAGAAACGGAAAGCCTCTTCGTAATCCCTCTTGGCGCAGGCTGTAAAATCTTCAAGATAACGCAGATGGTCCGGCAGGCGTTTTTCAGCTGCCTCCATGATCTCTGCGTGAACAGGAATGGATCTTTCACCAACAGACGTGGTTACAACAATATGGCCATCGAAAGCATCCCCGGGCATGAGACCCCGGGTATCGATATGGCAGACAAGGGCACAGCTTGTGCCCTCGAAAGATGTGTCTTCTGTAAATAATCTGGGATCGTCGGAGCTGATATATCCGTTGATGCGGCTATCTTCCTCCGTTCCCACATGCAAGGTGAAATCATATGCCTCATGACGGGCCAGACTGATTTCAATGCGGTCAGGAGAGACAATAAGCTGCGGAACGAAAGGCTCGTAAGTGCCGTTTCGCAGATGTTCCATTCGTCTTCGCATAGTTCAAAACTCTCCTTTATTGTTCTGACCCAGTAAATGGGGCATATGCTTCACTTAATATCTTTATCAAAGACGAGACAGGCGGTCAGCTAAGTCAAAGACCATCTCTTCCGTCTTCTCCCAGCCAAGGCAGGGGTCTGTGATGGACTTGCCGTAGACACCGTCACCGATGTGCTGGCAGCCATCTTCCAGATAGCTTTCGATCATAAGGCCCTTAACGAAGCCCTGGAATTCTTCACAAACCGTTACATTATGAACGATTTCCTTGGCGATACGCACCTGCTGCAGATACTGCTTACCGGAGTTAGCATGGTTGCAGTCGATGATAACGGTGGGGAATCTCAGATCTGACTTCTGGTACAGCTCATAGAGACGCATGATATTTTCATAATGATAGTTGGGGTTGCTCTGACCGAAGCGATCCACATAACCACGCAGGATTGAATGGGCATAAGGATTGCCGTCTGTCTGAACTTCCCAGCCTCGATAGATGAATGTATGACCGCTCTGAGCAGCTACGATACCGTTCATCATAACGGACAGGTCACCACTGGTGGGGTTCTTCATACCAACCGGAATACCCATGCCGCTGGCTGAAAGACGGTGTTCCTGGTTCTCAACAGAACGGGCACCGATGGCAATGTAGGACAGGATATCGGACAGGTAACGATGGTTGTAAGGATAGAGCATCTCATCAGCACAGGTAAGACCTGTCTCCTTGATGGCACGGGTGTGCAGTTCTCTAACCTTGATCAGACCTTCCAGCATATCCGGAGCTTCTTCCGGATTGGGCTGATGGATCAGACCCTTGTAGCCGGCACCTGTGGTACGGGGCTTGTTGGTATAAATACGAGGAATGATGAAGATTCTGTCTTCTACCTTCTTCTGAAGTTCGGCCAGACGACCGGTATATTCCAGAACGGCATCTTCACGGTCTGCAGAGCAGGGACCGATGATCAGAAGAAAACGCTTATCTTTACCTTCGAAGATGGCGCGCATCTCTTCATCACGTGCATTTTTAATCGCAGCAATTTCGGCGTCTACCGGAAACTGCGCTTTGATATCCTGCGGAATAGGTAATTTTCGCAGGAAATGCATATCCATTTCCATAAATAATAATCCTCTTTTCTATATTTCCTGGCTTTCAGACAGGGCATTTCCCAAAAGTGAAAGTCAATATTTTCAGCAACAGGTAGTCCATCATACAAAATCAAACAGAGAAATCTGATTGGACTCCGGCATGCCGGTAAGGATGCCAAGCTGTTCCATCAGTTCGATGATGGTCTTACTTACCTTGGTACGGTTGCGGAAGTCGTCCTTGGACAGGAACTTGCCCTTCTTGGCTTCTCGCTCAACCGCTTCAGCCTGGGTATCACCAAGACCGGCCAGGGTATTGATGGCAGGCATCAGCTGGTCTCCCATGATCAGGAAGTCCTTGGCCTTGGCCTCATAGACATCCATCTTCTTGAAGGTATAGCCGCGAGCATACATCTCACGGCAGATACGCATATCGCGAAGAGTATCTTTTTCATTGGCTGTCAGCTCGTTCTTGCGGCGCTCGAAATCCTTGATGTGGTATTCCAGATTCTCAAGACCCTGACACATCAGTTCATAACTGAAGGTGGTGGATCGGATAGAGAAATAAGCACCGTAATAAGCCAAAGGATAGTTGATCTTGTAATAGGCGATACGGAAGGCGTTCATAACATAAGCCGCCGCATGAGCCTTGGGGAACATGTACTTAATGCGTTTACAGGATTCAATATACCACTCAGGCACACCATTTTCACGCATTTCCTCTTCTTGTTCGGGTTTTAATCCCTTGCCCTTTCGGACAGCTTCCATGATGGTAAATGCATGAGAAGCTTCTACACCCCAGGCGATCAGGTTCAGCATGATATCATCTCGAGTACAGATGGCAGTGGACAGGGTGCAGTCACCACTGCGGATAAATTCCTGAGCATTACCAAGCCATACGTCGGTACCATGGGACAGACCTGAGATACGGATCAGTTCCGACAGGGTTGAGGGTTTAGTGTCCTTAAGCATACCCATAACGAAATCCGTACCGAATTCCGGGATACCAAGAACACCAAGTTCGCAGCCACCCAGCTGTTCCGGTGTGATCCCAAGAGCCTTGGTAGATGAGAACAGGGACAATACGCCCGGGTCATCCAGAGGCACTTCTCGAGGATCGGTGCCTGTGTAATCCTGCAAAGCTCTGATCATGGTGGGATCGTCGTGTCCCAGAATATCCAGCTTCAGCAGGTTCTTATCGATGGAATGGTAATCAAAATGGGTGGTAATGATGGGACTATTCACATCATTGGCCGGGTGCTGCACCGGAGTAAACCAGTTGATATCCATGCCTCGGGGAACAACGATAACGCCGCCGGGATGCTGACCGGTGGTCTTACGAACGCCAACACAGCCGGCAGAAATACGCTCGATCTCACAGGGACGCTTACGAAGACCCTGCTCTTCGAAATAATGGCGAACATAACCATAGGCCGTCTTATCGGCGACTGTACCGATGGTGCCGGCGTTGAAGGTCTGACCCTTACCGAAAATAGTTTCCGTATAGGCCTGGGCTACACCCTGTTCGTCACCGGAGAAGTTTAAGTCGATATCCGGTTCCTTGTCGCCCTTAAATCCAAGGAATGTCTCGAAAGGAATATCGAAACCATCCTTCTTCAGAGGCTTGCCGCACTTGGGGCAGATCTTGTCCGGCATATCGCAGCCTGAACGACCGCCGTAGCTCTTAACCTCTTCGGAATCGAAATCGCTGTAATAGCAGGAAGGACAATAATAATGAGGCGGCAGAGGATTTACTTCAGTAATATCCGCCATGGTGGCAACGAAGGATGAACCAACGGAACCACGAGAACCGACCAGATAACCATCCTCCAATGACTTGGCTACCAGCTTCTGAGCGATGATATACATAACCGAATAACCGTTGGAACAGATAGAAGTCAGTTCCTTCTTAAGTCTGGTCTCAACGATTTCCGGCAAGGGATCACCATAGAGTCGATGGGCTTTGGCATAGCACATCTCCTGCAGGTCTTCCTCGGAATTCTCGATCTCCGGAGGACATTTGTCCGGATGGATCGGGGAGATCTTCTCGATCATATCCGCGATCTTATTGGTGTTGGTAACCACCACCTCGTAAGCCTTGTCCTTACCAAGATATTCAAATTCAGCCAGCATTTCCTCAGTGGTTCTTAAGAAAAGCGGAGGCTGTTCCTCATCCTTGAAGCCATTTCCCACCTGAATAATGCGGCGGTAGATCTCGTCTTCCGGGTTCAGGAAATGCACGTCGCAGGTGGCGCAGACCGGCTTATGGAACTGCTCACCCAGCTTGACGATGCGGCGGTCAATGTTGCGAAGATCTTCCTCACAGGTAATGCCGTTACGCTGCTCACGAACCAGATAATGGTCGTTGGCGATGGGCTGGATCTCCAGATAATCGTAGTAATCCACGATGGATGCGATCTCAGCGTCGGACTTCTGTTCCAGAATGGCACGGTATAATTCACCGGCGGAACAGGCTGATCCCAGAATCAGACCTTCTCTGTGCTGGCTAAGCACAGATTTGGGCACACGGGGACGATTCTTGTAGTAGTTAAGGTGAGACTCAGAAACCAGCTTGTAGAGGTTCTTGCGTCCTGCCTCATTCTGCACCAGAAGGATGGCGTGATAGTAGGGCAGGTTGCGGATGCGGTTCACGTCCACTCGACCCTTGCGGTTCAGCTCTTTCAAAGTGCGGATATCTTCTTTATCCATAAGATCCAGCAGAGCACGATAAACCTGAGCCATGGCTACCGCTCTGGGATAGGCTCTCAGCTCATCGGCATAGGGAATCTTCAGATCCTTACAGATACGATTGAAACGGATACGGCCTACATTTGGCATGAGATAACGAACCAAAGCAGGAATATCCAGATAAGTCTTAGGTACAGGCAGACCTGCTGCCTTGCAGCCATCCTCGATGTAAGTCATCTCAAACTCAGCATCGTAGGAAACCAGGGCATCCTCTCCCACAAAGTCGAAGAACTGCTTCAAGGCCTGGTCAGGAGTGGGCGCTTCCAGAAGCATATCATCATTGATGCCCACTTCTCTTTCCACAGAAAATGGCACGGGCTTGCCGATATTGATCAAGGTCTTAAATGAAGAGGTGACCTTGCCCTCTACCAGACGAACCGCTGCAATTTCCACCAGGTCGCCATCCAAAGGATTGTGACCGGAAGTAACAGTCTGGAAGACTACCACCGGATCGTGGATGCTGCGCTCATCGGCACCATGAACAAGACTTACCAGGTCATCGACCAGATAAGCCTCCATGCCGTAGAGGATCTTCATATCAGCGTCTTTGGGAATGCCCTTCTTGCCGCCAAATGTATGCAGTGCTTCCGGGAAGGCCTGAACCACGCCGTGGTCAGTAATGGCGATGGCTTTGTGGCCAAATTCATAAGCTCTTGCAATGATGGATGTGGCTGAAGAAACTGCATCCATATTGGACATCTTGGTATGGCAATGAAGTTCCACTCGCTTCACCGGGGCATGGTCTTCACGAACCACCTTCAGAGGCGGG
>JAGHUB010000022.1 GCA_018065025.1 Candidatus Equihabitans merdae | reverse complement strand
GAGATGATTATTACGGATGAGGACTTTTATATTAATGGCAAGCTATGTGCCTGTCAGGGTGGTAATCTGGTCCGCTTTGTTCAGCCTGTGATTCTTTCTCTTCTGTCTGTTAACCCTACCCACGGCTATGAATTGCTGAAACGGATGGAGGAAATACGGATGTTGGAGAAAGATCCGCCTGATGCTTCAGGGGTCTACCGTATGCTGAGAGACATGGAGAAGAAAGGACTGGTTAAATCAGAAATCGTCCATGAGGAAGGTGTGGGGTTAGGTAAGAAAGTCTATTCACTGACAGAAAAAGGTCTGCAATGCAAAGCCCGATGGACTGTTACCCTTAAAAATTATCGTGATGATTTATTGGAAGTGATCGACCTGCTTCAGCAGGCTTAGCGGTTATAAGAAAATATCCGCTTTTTCTAAAATCAAATACTGGATTAAGTCAACTAATATAAAAGGTCATATAAACGGAGTTAAGATGAAAAGAAGAGTTATGTCTGTTTTGCTGTCCGTGACAATGCTTGGAACTATGTTGCTTGGCGGGTGTGGTGTAAAGAACCAGGTGTCAGAAGAAACCACCGGAGAGTCTGCAGCAGAATCAATGGAAGAAGAATCAACAGAAGCTGAATCCGCAGAAACAGAGTCTGCAGAAGTAGAATCTGCAGAACCGGATACACTGAAGGTTGGCCTTATGGGCACTTCAGTTAAACCGGTGGGCGTTCTGGTGGCCGATGCCTTGGGATATTTTACAGAAGAAGGCGTCAATATTGAATTCGAGAAAGTCAGCAGCATGAATGATGCTTATCTGGCTGTTGCGGATGGTGATCTGGATGTATACCTTTTCAGCAGTACGGCTGCAGCAACATTTATCAGTCAGGGAACAACCACGCTTCGTGTTTTCGGCGGGACTGCTGCAGAAGGATCTGAGATCATGGCTAAGCCTGATTGTGAAATTACACTTGAGAGTGCCGAATCATTGAGAGGTCTTCGCATCGCCTGCCAGATGCCTGAAACAGGTCAGATGGTCCTGAAAAACTATCTGATTGAACAGGGAATGACCTATGGCGGAGAAGATGAAGACGCAGATGTGACTTTCATCTATGTCGATGATGGCAATACAGCTATTCAGGGTGTGGTCAATGGAGAATTTGATCTTTGTATCACTAATTCCTGCCTGGGTTATTATGCTGATAAGTTTGGCGTAAAGGTTATCGGCGGTGTTAAGGATCTGGTTGAAACATATCCTTGCTGTCGTCAGACTTGCAATCAGACTACTTATGAAGAACATTTTGATGCATTGGTCAAGTTCGAGACCGCAGCTATTCGAGGCTATGAGTATTACCTTAATAATGAAGAAGAAACCCTGGACATTTTGGAAGCCTATTCCGGTGAAGATCGGGATTTCTTAAGAGGACAAGTCTATGGTACCGACAATTACACACCGATGATGCGTTTGTCATTAGATCCGGATCAGAATGCCTGTGTGGATTTCTATGAAGCTATGGGAAATATCGGGGGAATTGATAATAGCTTAGATATTGATTGGGCTTCTTATGTAGTAACCGATGTTTACGGCACTGCGTTGGATATTCTGGAAGAGAGAGTGCCGGATAATGCTTTGTATGCCGAACTCAGATCTTATTTTGAAGAAAACAATACACTGTAATCCGTGACAGATTATTTTCTAGGAAGTTTCGGGAAGATAGGAGTGGTGCATGGCTTTTATTGATATAAAAGATATCGGTTTTGCCTATGACGGGATGGGAGAGAAGCCGATTCTCTATCATCTTAGTGCTGCTGTGGAAAAAGGCGAGTTTATAGGTGTGGTGGGACCGTCAGGCTGCGGGAAGACCACACTTCTCAGGCTTCTGTCGGGGTTGACTATGCCCTCAGAGGGCGAGATCCGAATAGATGGCAGGAAACTTGAGGGCCCCCATGAAGACATATCCGTAGTCTTTCAGGAGTATACTTTGTTTCCCTGGCTCACTGTGCGGAAAAATGTGGAGTTTGGCATTCGTCAGACCCACAAAGATCTGAGCAAGAGTCAGATCAGACAGAAGGCCAACGAGTATATTGAACGGGTAGAACTTAAAGATGCTGTCAGTAAATTCCCCCATCAGTTATCGGGAGGCATGCGTCAGCGTGCAGCTATTGCCAGAGCCTTGGCTATGGAGACAGATATTCTGCTTATGGATGAACCTTTTGGGGCCTTGGACGTGCGTATTCGTCATGAATTGCAGACCTTGATCGAAGATCTTCGCAATGAGAGTGAACAGAAGAAGACAGTCATCTTTGTCACTCATGATATTTCTGAGGCGGTGCGCTTATCAGATAGAATCTGGTTTATGCTGCCCGGCAGAATTGAAGCAGATCTGCCGGTTCCGGTAGCCCATCCCCGAACCAACCTGCATGCCGCTGAAGCAAATATTTTGAGAGGTATACGCTGTGAATTGACAGATCGTCTCAATATCCATGCCGGCACCGACAATGAGGAGGATCTATATGAGGCGTAGGCGACGACTTATGTTCATCTCGCAGGTTATGTTCCTTATACTTGTTCTTGAAACGATCCTGATACCGAAGGTTCGAATCAATACACAGAAACCCTGGGCATTTTTGGCTGTGCTCTTTATCATTGAGATTGTCTTTCTGATGACTGCATTAAAGAAAAATAAGGTGGGAACCGGCCTCTATGATATAATGATATTCATCGTCGGCATTTTGATTCTGTGGGAAACTATGGTATCCATTTTGGACAAGGGCAATCCGGTTCTCATTCCGTCCCCGGAAAATGTCTGTATGACTTTCGTGACACAGTGGCGGGTCATGCTATTGAATGTGGCTTATTCCATGGAATTGTTGGGCATCGGCCTGACTGTAGGCCTTGTTACCTCAGTAATCCTGGGGATCGTATGCGGTTGGTACCCCCGACTCAAGGCTTTTGCTTATCCTATAGCCAATGTGATGGCGCCTATACCGGCTGTGGTCATTTCACCATATCTGGTGCATTTGATGCCCAGTTTCCGCAGTGCTTCTGCTCTGGTAGTGATCATTGGGGTATTCTGGCCGTCGCTTTTGGGAACGATTAATCGCATCGGCGGGATGGATTCTCAGCTTTTAGACTCAGCAAGGATGCTTAAGCTCAGCGATGGTCAGATGATGGTCAGGGTCCTGCTTCCTTATATTATTCCCGGTGTATTAGGCGGATTGAAAGTGACTATGACCACTTCTATGCTGATGCTGAATTTTGCAGAACTGATGGGTGCCACACATGGCATGGGTTACTATATTCAGAACAGTATTACTTATGCTAACTACACTCACGCGGTGGCCGGAATCATTATGATCGGCCTTGTGGTGACTGTTTTAAACAAGATTATTTCTTTGATTCAGAAAAAGCTTATATACTGGTAAAAATACTTGACGAGTGTTTTTATGAGCCGTATAATGACCAAGGTGCGCTCATAGAACGCTCGTTTTTTGTGTCCAAATGAAATAATTTGACCGATTAAAGCGTTGAAGTGAGAGCCTAAACATAACAAATGCAGCCGAACCTGCCGCGTAAGCGGACTATATTAAGGAGGAAACTAAGGAATGCCTACATTTAATCAGTTAGTTAAACAGGGCAGACATAGCGCAGTTAAGAAGTCCACAGCTCCGGCTCTTCAGAAATCATTCAACTCTCTGAAGAAAAAAGCCGTTGATGCATCCAGCCCGCAGAAGAGAGGTGTTTGCACAGCTGTTAAGACTGCTACACCGAAGAAGCCGAACTCAGCTCTTCGTAAAATCGCTCGTGTACGTCTGTCAAACGGCATCGAAGTAACAAGCTACATTCCGGGCGAAGGTCACAACCTTCAGGAACACAGCGTTGTTATGATCAGAGGCGGTCGTGTTAAGGATCTTCCCGGTACTCGTTACCACATCATCCGCGGCACTCCGGATACAGCCGGTGTTGCAAACCGTCGTCAGGCCCGTTCTAAATACGGCGCTAAGAGACCGAAGAAATAATTAATAACTAATAAACCCAATCACAGGAAGTATTCACTACGGGGTTTCCTATCGTCCGTTTCGTTCGGCTGTGGACAATAGAGATTACGTACCGTGCGAACACATATCCAATGTGAGTACCTATGAATAAATCATAGTGATTTAGGAGGGAAGTAACGTGCCGCGTAAAGGACATGCACAGAAAAGAGAAGTCCTGGCAGATCCCCTGTACAACGATAAGGTTGTCACAAAGCTGATCAACAACATCATGCTTGATGGCAAGAAGGGCGTAGCCCAGAAGATCGTTTACAACGCATTTGCCAAGGTCGAAGAAAAGACCGGTAAACCGGCCCTGGAAGCTTTCCAGGAAGCACTTAACAACATTATGCCCGTCGTCGAAGTTAAAGCAAGACGTGTCGGTGGTGCTACATATCAGGTACCTATCGAAGTTCGTCCTGACAGACGTCAGGCTCTGGCTCTGAGATGGCTGACCACATTCTCCCGCAACAGATCCGAAAAGCAGATGCAGGATCGTCTTGCCGGCGAAATCATGGACGCCCTGAACAACACAGGCGCAGCCGTTAAGAGAAAAGAAGAAATGCATCGTATGGCTGACGCCAACAAGGCATTCGCACACTACAGATTCTAAGAGAGGAAAACCATGGCTGATAACGGTAGAGCATATCCCCTGGATAGAACCAGAAATATCGGTATTATGGCTCACATCGATGCTGGTAAGACAACATTGACAGAGCGTATCCTTTTCTATACTGGGGTTAACTACAAAATCGGTGAAACACACGAAGGTACAGCTACCATGGACTGGATGGCTCAGGAGCAGGAACGTGGTATCACAATCACATCCGCTGCTACAACTTGCCACTGGACTCTGGAAAAAGAAGCTAAAACTGCTCCCGGTGCACTGGAACATCGTATCAACATCATCGATACACCCGGTCACGTTGACTTCACAGTTGAAGTAGAACGTTCCCTGCGTGTTCTCGATGGCGCTGTTGGTGTTTTCGATGCTAAGGGTGGTGTTGAACCGCAGTCTGAAAACGTATGGCGCCAGGCTGATAAATATAACGTTCCTCGTATGGCTTTCATTAACAAGATGGACGTTATCGGCGCTAACTTCTACAACTGCGTAGAAGAAATCAAGACAAGATTGGGTAAGAATCCTGTCTGTCTGCAGCTCCCGATCGGTGCTGAAGATACTTTCGTAGGTATCATCGACCTGTTCGAGATGCAGGCTTACTACTATGAAGGCAAAGATGGCCGCGACATCAGAATCACAGAGATTCCTGAAGATATGCAGGAAGATGCTGAACTTTATCACCAGCAGCTGGTCGAACAGATCTGCGATCTGGATGAAGATCTGATGATGCAGTATCTGGAAGGCGAAGAACCGTCTATCGAAGATATGAAGGCTGCTCTGAGAAAGGGTACCTGCGAAGGTCTTGCTATTCCGGTTGCCTGTGGTACAGCTTACCGTAACAAGGGTGTTCAGAAGCTTCTGGACGCTGTTATCGAATATATGCCGAGCCCGCTGGATATCCCGGACATCACAGGTGTTGACCTGGAAGGTAACGAAGACTCCAGACCTTCATCTGATGATGAACCCTTCTCCGCTCTGGCATTCAAGATTGTTACAGACCCGTTCGTCGGCAAACTGGCATACTTCCGCGTATATTCCGGTACACTTAATTCCGGTTCTTACGTTCTGAACGCCAGCAAGCAGAAGAAAGAACGTGTTGCCCGTATCCTGCAGATGCATGCTAACAAGCGTGAAGAGCTGGATAAGGTATATTCCGGTGATATTGCTGCTGCTATCGGTCTGAAGTTCACTACAACAGGTGATACACTTTGTGCCGATCAGCATCCGATCATCCTGGAATCCATGGAATTCCCGGAACCGGTTATTGAGCTGGCTATCGAGCCCAAGACAAAAGCCGGTCAGGATAAGCTTGGTGAAGCTCTTGCCAAGCTGGCCGAAGAAGATCCCACATTCCGTCAGCATACTGATTCTGAAACAGGTCAGACAATCATCGCCGGTATGGGTGAACTTCATCTGGAAATCATCGTTGACCGTCTGCTGAGAGAATTCCACGTTGAAGCCAACGTTGGTGCTCCGCAGGTTGCCTATCGTGAAACTATCACAGTTGGCAGCGATATCGACAGCAAATACGCTCGTCAGTCCGGTGGTAAAGGTCAGTACGGCCATGCCAAGGTTCGTTTCGCTCCCATGGATATCAACGGCGAAGAACTGTACAAGTTCAGCAATGTTGTTATCGGTGGTAAGGTTCCGAAGGAATACATCCCCGCTGTTGATGACGGTATCCAGGAAGCTATGAGAGCTGGTATCCTTGGTGGCTATCCGGTTATCGGTGTTGCCGCTGAGATCTATGATGGCTCCTTCCATCCGGTCGACTCCTCAGAAATGGCCTTCCACATCGCCGGTTCTCTGGCCTTCAAGGAAGCTATGAAGAAGGGTCAGCCCGCTCTGCTTGAGCCCATCATGAAGGTTGAAGTTACTATGCCGGAAGAATACATGGGCGATGTTATCGGCGATGTAAACTCACGTCGTGGTATGATCGAAGGCTTCGAAGATGTCGGTAACGGCAAACAGGTTAAAGCTTACGTACCGCTGGCTGAGATGTTCGGTTATGCAACAGACCTGCGTTCCAAGACCCAGGGTCGTGGTAACTACTCAATGTTCTTCGATCACTATGATAAGGTTCCGAAGAACATCATGGATAAGGTACTTGGCAACAAGTAATCCTGCCTTTTTAAGCGTAATAAAAGGGCTTGCAAATGCAAGCCCTATGCTTTAAAATTCAATGTAGCGTTCAGTTTGAACAAAAATTTCTCTAAATCCCAGTATGGGCACACTTATTTTTAAGGAGATTTTAAAAAATGGCTAAAGTTAAATTCGAGAGAACCAAACCGCATGTAAACATCGGTACTATCGGTCACGTTGACCATGGTAAAACAACTCTGACTTCTGCTATCACAGAAGTTCTGGCTGAAAGAGTTCCCTGCCCGGGCAACCAGAAGATCGATTTCGCTAACATCGATAAGGCTCCGGAAGAAAGAGAACGTGGTATCACAATCAATACCGCTCACGTAGAATATGAAACAAACGCTCGTCACTATGCTCATGTTGACTGCCCCGGCCACGCCGACTATGTTAAGAACATGATCACTGGTGCTGCTCAGATGGACGGTGCTGTTCTTGTTTGCGCCGCTACTGATGGTGTTATGGCTCAGACAAAGGAACATATCCTTCTTGCCCGTCAGGTTGGTGTTCCGGCTATCTGCGTATACATGAACAAATGCGACATGGTTGATGATGAAGAACTTCTTGACCTTGTTGATATGGAAATCCGTGAACTCCTGAACGAGTATGAATTCCCGGGCGATGACACACCGATCATCCGTGGTTCTGCTCTGATGGCTCTGCAGGATCCGGCAGGTAAGTGGGGCGATAGCGTCATGGAACTGATGGATGCTGTTGATGAATGGATTCCGTCTCCGGAACGTGATACAGATAAGCCGTTCCTGATGCCCGTTGAAGACGTATTCACAATCTCTGGTCGTGGTACAGTTGCTACAGGCCGTGTAGAACGTGGTTCTCTGAAACTGAATGACCCGGTTGAAATCGTTGGTATCCGTGAAGAATCCAGAAACACTGTTGCTACTGGTATCGAAATGTTCCACAAACTGCTGGATCAGGCCGAAGCTGGTGATAACATCGGTGTTCTGCTTCGTGGTGTTGAACGTACAGGTATCGAACGTGGTCAGGTTATTGCTAAGCCCGGCACAGTTACATGCCACAAGAGCTTCACAGCTCAGGTTTACGTTCTGACAAAAGATGAAGGTGGTCGTCACACACCGTTCTTCAACAACTATCGTCCGCAGTTCTATTTCAGAACAACTGACGTAACAGGTGTTATCTCTCTTCCGGAAGGCACAGAAATGTGCATGCCTGGCGATAACGTCGAAATGTCTATCGATCTGATCCACCCGATCGCTATGGAACAGGGTCTTACATTCGCTATCCGTGAAGGTGGCCGTACTGTAGGTTCAGGCCGTGTTGCCACAGTTAAAGACTAAGTTCACGTAAGCTACAAGCCAAGTAAACTAGCGTAATAAAACAGCTGCATACTCGTATGCAGCTGTTTTTTGTTGCGCTGGTTTATTTGGCGACAGCCGTGACCGAGATGGAACGTAGTGGAATCGAGGTGACATGGCTTGTAGCTTACGATATTGAAGCGCAGCGGAATCGAGGTCAGGCATCTCGTTGCGTGGCAAATGCGAAAGGCAGCTCCTTCGAGCTGCCTTTAAAAGGGAGGAATTGTATTATTATGAAAAAAAGTTTTAACAATCTTTCGATGATGTAAGTATACTAAGTGATTATGTTCACCATTTGTAATAATAAAAAAGGTTTAGTAAACAAAATAAAGACAAATTATGAACACGCGCCCGGCAGACAGATATTCCATCAGGTGAAACAGTTTCATATGGCTGTTCATGCCACATGTTTGACATAACTTGTCTGATTGGCTACAATATAGGGGCAAATGTAACTTTAGATATTATAGAGAGGTTAAATATATGAACCGTATGAAAAAAATATTTGCAGGTACAGTTGCTTTCATGATGCTGCTTGGCAGTATGACTACAACTGTTCTGGCTGACGACACAAACTATTGGGGCGAAAGCATCGAAGAAGTAGAGGCCACTTTTGCTCAGGCATCCGCCGTTGCTGAAGAATTAGAAACAGCAACTCCTGCTGAGGCAGCTGCTCTTTCAGAAGAATTAAACACAGTAGCTCCTGTTCAATATGTTCCCCTGTGGGGCCAGCTTCGTTATGACACAGCTGCCAGAATTGCTATGAAGGCATTCCCGGCAGGCGAATCCGTTGATACAGTTGTTATCGCATGTGGTAACGATTTCCCGGATGCCCTTTCAGCCAATGGTCTGGCCGGTTCTCTGGATTGCCCCCTTCTTCTTTCAGATCGTGGCGAACTGACAGCCGCTACCAAGGAACTCCTGATTGATCACTGGGGTGATGGTGTAAGCACTAACATTGATAAGGCCTATCTGATCGGTCTTGGTTTCTCTGATGCCATGAAGGCAGGACTTGCTGAAATCGGTCTGACTGAGGACAAGGTCGTTGTTTTAGGCGGTATGGACCGTTATGAAACAGCTGAGGAGGTCTTTGACCAGATTATTGACTTAAATGTTGCATCAGGTAAGCTTGACAGACCGGTATTTGTTGCTTCAGGTAAGCGTTCTCCCGATGCACTGTCTGTTTCTCCCATCAGCTACTATTTTGGTGCTCCCATTCTTCTGACTGATGGTGCTACTCTGACTGAAAAGACTCAGGAATGTCTGCAGATGGCCAGTGCCGTTTATATCCTGGGTGGTACAGCCACCGTTCAGCCTGCTGCTGAGAATATTGTTGTGAACATCGTAGGTGCCAAGAATTTTGAAAGACTGGCCGGCGATGACCGTTATTTAACAGCTGCCAAGATCAACCATGAATTTGCCGGTGATGTAAAGACAACAACCAGACTGATCGTTGCCTACAATGCTGAAGATAAAGACTTCCCGGATGCTCTGTCCAGTGGTATGTTATCCAGAATCGGTAAGGCAGAAGGCGAATATACCGTCACAATGCTGGTTAAACCGGATTGCACAAACGCTCTTAACTACATCACAAACCATTTCTTCAATGGTTTTGCTAAGGAAGTATTCCTGACAGGTGGTCAGACCAACCGTTCACCCATGATCGATCAGATCAAAGCTGCCGTGGACGCTGAGCACAACGGTGCCTGCCACTAATCATTTAGTAAGTTCAATATGAAACGACCTCTGATGTGAATCAGAGGTCGTTTTTCATGTATCTTTAATTCTCGGGAGGATTCTGCATGTGTGGAATCCTTGTCATTTTACCTTTCTTGGTCTTGCTTTCATTGACTTTACAGCTACGGAAGCCTGATAGGGGAAGAAGGAGAGCAGGTAATAAGCAAGGGCACTTTTCTTTTTTAAGATATAAGGGCTGCAGATCTTGCGGACCTTGGCTCCTTGATTATTTCGCAGGTATCGATTGACCAGACCCATCTTTGAATTGAAAGATCTGGTTGCCAGTTCTTCCGGGCTTAATTGATTTATCAGGTTCTTATGCTTTGTGGCAATCTGCCTTTCGGCATTTAAGAACTTATCCACATTGTTGGATATCTGTGTGGAGGAATTCTTTTTGAAGCTTGTGTAATACTTGACCAGGGGTTCAGGTACAGGAGTAATTGATGTGATCTGACACAATCTGATCCACAATTCATAATCCTGAAGGGCCGGCATCTCTTCATCAAAACATTCTTGCTCCAATAGTGATCTTCTGATCATGACGCTGGAGGTGGTACCAATGGGATTGGTTACTAATATCTGTTTTGAAATAGAGCCCTTGACAGAAGGTGATGAATAGTAGGTGTATGACTTATTGTTGAAGGTGTTGATGAACTCTACACCTGTGTAGGCAAGACCATAGTCTTGGCTTTCAGAAAGTGCCAGGACCTGTTTTTCAACCTTGCTTTCCATCCATTCATCGTCATCATCCAGAAATGCCACGAAGTCTCCCTTGGCAGCTTGGATACCAACATTTCGGGCATGATTTCCGCCTTTGGCAGGAGAGTAGGCGATGTATGAAACACGGCTGTCGGGATAGTTAGCCATGACCTGATCAGTCTGATCGGTGGAACCGTCGGATACCACGATAACTTCAATATTCTTATAGGTCTGATTGGTAACACTTTGGATGGCCCTGACCAGATCATCACATCTGTTATGGGTGGGTATGACCACACTGACAAGACCGAAATCCTGTTGATTGCTGTTCATCATTGTTTATCCTTTGCCTGACAAGTTATAATGGTTATGAGCAAAAGCTTCATAATGGATAATGATATCATTTATTAATGATAAACGATACAGGTCATTTGGATTGGTGAGAGTAAAAGCATGAAAATATTTGTATTTGCATTAATGTA
>JAGHUB010000328.1 GCA_018065025.1 Candidatus Equihabitans merdae | reverse complement strand
GTTTTGGTGGCCTTAATTGCCGTTTTTGCATGGACCAGACACCATGCCGCTCTCCTGGAAAATTAAATGCAGGAAATGGCAAATGAGGAACCGGAGATTCCTGAAGATGCCACAGAACTTGGCGCCACCGGCGGCAGCAACCTGCTGGGCTATGGCCAGGGCAGCACCGGCACCATCGCCACAGACGAAGAACTCTTCGCCTTCCTTGGCATCGTGGTACCCAGCCTTGACCTCAATTGGGAAGAGATGCAGGCTGTCAATCCTGACATCTATGCCTGGCTCTATTACCCGGGTCTCAACATCAACTATCCCCTGGTTCAGAGCCCCTCTGACGATAACTACTATCTCAAGCACAACATCGATGGTTCCGCCGGCTTCCCGGGCTGCATCTACACCCAGTCCCTCAACGCCAAGGACTTCACCGACTTCAATACCGTGATCTATGGTCACAATATGAAGAACGGCACCATGTTCGGCAGTCTGGATGCTCTTCTTAATGAGGAGACCTTCAACAATAACCGCTATGCCTTCATCTACAGACCTGACGGCAAGACCCTGGTTTACGACATCTACGCCGCCTACGGCTGGAGCGATGAGCACCTGCTGAAGGATTATAGTTATGAAACAGTTGAAGACAGACAGGCCTATCTGGACAAAGTCTACGCTGAAAATAACATGACACCCGGCAGCGATGCTGTCAGCCTGACAGACACTATGGGCGGAGACACTAGCATGGGCAATACCACTGCCCCGGGAAATGTCACCAGCCTTGGCAACACTACAGCCCCCGGCAATGTCACAGCCGTCATGGGCAACACCTCTGCCAGCACAGCCGGCAGCAACTGCCGCTTCAGCACGGTAACCGGCCCCACACCGGATAACCACATCATCACCTTAAGCACCTGCATCAGCAGCGACCCCAAAGCCCGTTTCCTGGTTCAGGGCGTCTTAGTGAATGAGTGATAAAAAGCTACATCAATAAACCATCTGGCTGAATTCTTCAGACTTACAGAAGCAATAGATTAACCACACCGAGGTAACTCAATGGGAAATGATATGAGAAAGCGTCCTGTCAGAAATGACGAGATAGATCTTCTGGAGCTGGTAAGGGTCCTCTGGCACAGAGCTTGGATCCTGGCCATCGCCTTCGTGATTGGTGCGGTGACCTTTGCCTTAGGCACCATCACCTTCATCACACCAACCTATACCGCATCATCCACCATCTACATCCTATCAAGAGATTCCGAGTTGAGCGCTCTGGCTGACCTACAGGTAGGTAACTTGATGGTGCAGGACTTCCAGATTATCGCCAAAACTAGGGAAGTCATGAATATCGTCATCGATGACCTGGGTCTGGAAATGACCACTGGTCAGCTCTCTAGCAAGGTGTATGTCAGCAATCCGGAAGATTCTCATATGCTTCGCATCTCTGTTGTCGACACCAATCCCCAGAGGGCCGCTGATATCAGCAACGATCTGGCCAATGTCTTGAGGGAACAGATCGCTGAGATTATGGACACCGATAAGCCTTCCTCGGTAGAGAAGGCTGTAGTGCCCAAGCAGAAGAGCGGTCCCAGCACCAAGAAGAATACTCTTATGGGTGGTATGTTTTTCGCCATGATCGTTGCCGCTATCTTCATCATGAGACATCTCATGGATGACACTATCAAGGATGAAGATGACGTTGAGAAGTACCTTGGCCTTAAAGTCCTGGCGGCCATTCCTGCCGAACAGGCTCTGACAGACAAGGGAAGACTTTCCAAGATAAAGAAAACTAGGAAGACCCACGGTTAATAAAGTGGATAATTGTTTTAACTTGGTGGTGGGTGGGTTGTTTGTGGTGGGAAGTGTTGCCGTGTGTGTGAGGGGCGGGTGG
>JAGHUB010000272.1 GCA_018065025.1 Candidatus Equihabitans merdae | reverse complement strand
CCGGTTCACCATCTGTGATCAATACTGTATTTTCATAGTGTGCGGATAATCTCTCATCTGCAGTCACTACTGTCCAATCGTCATCCAGCCATTCTACCTTCCAGGTTCCTTCGTTGATCATGGGCTCGATGGCCAATGTCATACCGGGACGAAGTTTAGGTCCTCTGGCTCTCTGTCTGAAATTGGGAATCTGGGGATCTTCATGGAGGTGTGTACCGATGCCATGACCTACCAGATCTCTGACCACGCCATAACCTCTCTCTTCGCAATAGTCTCCGATTGCACCGGAGATCTCATGAAGATGATGACCTGGTAAGGCGTACTGACAACCTACAAAGAAGCTGTCTCTTGTGACCTTCATCAGTTCTTCTGCTTCCTTGGATACCTTACCAACCGGCCAGGTTCTGGCGGCATCGGAATGATAACCTTTCCAGATAAGACCGGCGTCCAGTGAAACGATATCACCCTCTTCCAGGATGCGCTTCTTACTGGGAATGCCGTGAACGACTTCGTCGTTTACAGACACACAGATGGATGCAGGATAACCATTATAATGAAGGAAGTTGGGAATACCACCTTTTTCACGGATCAGTTTTTCACCGTATTTATCAATATCCTTGGTGGAGATACCCGGTTTGATGAAATCGCGCAGGGCTGCGTGAACCTCTGCCAGTAAGCGGCAGGAGTGACGCATCAGCTCAATCTCGCGCGCTGTCTTTATGGATATGCCCATACTATTAACCCAGCATAGCCTTGATGCCTTCGAAAACTGCTTCCAGGCTCTGTGTGCCGTCTACAGTTTTCAGGATACCGGCTTTTTCATAATAGTCGATGAGGGGCTGTGTCTGTTCATGATAAACACCAAGACGAGTCTTAACTGTTTCGGGCTTATCATCTTCTCTCAGAACCAGTTCGGAACCGCACTTATCGCAGATACCTTCTGTCTGGGGTTTGGCATAAACCATATGATATGTAGCACCGCACTTAAGGCAAGCACGACGACCACCCATACGTTCGATGATGTTTTCATCCGGAACATCTACATTAACAGCAGCGTCCATCTTGAGGCCCATTTTTTCAAGAGCAGCATCAAGAGCTTCAGCCTGCGGAATTGTACGCGGGAAACCATCCAGGATGAAACCTTCTGTGCAGTCTTCCTGAGCGATACGGTCTGCTACCAGATCGCATACCAGTTCGTCCGGAACCAGCTGACCGGCATCCATGTAACCTTTGGCTTTCTTACCAAGTTCAGTGCCGCCTTTGATGTTGGCTCTGAAGATGTCACCTGTTGAGATATGGGGGATGTTGTAAGCAACAGCCAGTTTGGCAGCCTGTGTGCCTTTACCTGCGCCGGGAGCGCCGAGCATGATTAATCTCATAATAAATACCTTCTCTTTCGAAAAATGAAAACAGGGACCAACCCTTGGGGGTGATCCCTGTCAAAGTATACCATCAGTCGTTCAGGAATCCCTTGTAGTTTCTTACAACCATCATAGAATCAACCTGTTTCAGTGTCTCCAGAACAACGGATACGATAATGATAATTGATGTACCGCCGAAGGAAACGCAGGCACCGAATACACCATTAAAGAAGAAAGGAATAATGGCGATGATGACCAGACCGCAGGCACCGATAAAGATAATGTAGTTAAGGACTTTGTTCAGATAATCTGAAGTAGGTTTGCCCGGACGAATACCCGGTACGAAACCGCCCTGCTTCTTAAGGTTATCGGCTACTTCCAACGGATTGAAAGTGATGGACGTATAGAAATACGCAAAGAAAATAACCAGAACAATATAGATCACCAACCCGATATTGTAGATCGGACGGGCAAGTGTGAACCAGTTGTTATCATTTAAGATACCAAGTAAGGTTCCGAACCAGCCCTGAGCGTTGCTCTTACCGGCAAATGTTGCGATGATGCCGGGGAAGCTCATGATGGAGCTGGCGAAGATGATGGGGATAACACCGGCTGTGTTAACTTTCAGCGGAATGTGGCTGGAAGCGCCACCTGCCATTCTGTGGCCCACCATTTTCTTTGAGTACTGAACGGGAATCTGACGTGTTGCATCATTAAGAATGATAACCAGAACCAGCAGTGCAATGATAATAGCAATGATGATAATGGCTGCCAGAGCACCTCTGGCGATAGTCTTTGTGCTGACAAACTGTGTGTACAGCTTTGTCAGGTCGCTGGGCAGACGAGAGATGATGTTGATGAGAAGGACCATGGAAATACCATTGCCGATTCCCTTCTCTGTCATCTGTTCGCCGATCCACATCAGGAATGCAGAACCGGCTGTCAGGCAGGCTACAACGACAACGCCCTTGGCGAATGTCATGTCCGGGATAAGACCCTGTCTGCCGAAGCCAATTGTCATAGCTGCTGATTCCATCAGAGACAGACCAATTGTCAGATAACGTGTAATGGCTGTGATCTTCTTACGACCGTCTTCGCCGTCACGATGCATCTCTTCCAAAGCCGGAATGGCGATGGTCAGAAGCTGCATAATGATGGATGAAGTGATGTACGGTGTAATGGACAGAGCCAAGATAGAGAAATTTGAGAATGATCCGCCTGTGAACGCATCAAAGAAATTGAATGCGCTGCCGCTTTGCTGTGCGAACCACTCAGAAAAGTAGTTGGTATCAACACCGGGTACAGGAATCTGGGAACCCAGTCTGATGATCACAAGGCAGAGCAGGATGAACAACATCCTGCGCCTTATGTCCGCCACTTTAAATGCATCAGCGACTTTTTTAAGCATTACATTACCTCGACTGTTCCGCCGGCTGCTTCAATCTTTTCTTTTGCTGAAGCGCTGACTGCGGTGACCTTAACGGTCAGTTTCTTTGTCAGTTCACCATTACCGAGAACTTTGACACCGTCGCGCACTTTGGAGATAACACCGCTCTCAAGAAGAGCAGCTGCATCTACTACAGCACCGTCTTCAAAACGGTTCAGCATATCCACATTGATAGATGTGAAATGTTTGCTGTTTCTGTCTGTGAAACCACGTTTCGGCAGACGTCTGAACAGAGGCATCTGACCACCTTCGAAGCCGGGTCTTGTATGACCGGAACGAGCGATCTGACCTTTGTGACCCTTACCGGCAGTTTTGCCGTTGCCTGAGCTTTCGCCACGGCCTCTGCGGAAGTCGTCTCTTTTTTTAGCACCGGGAAGCGGTGCAAGATTTGATAAATCCATGCTAGTCCTCCTTATCAGGCTTCTTCTACTTTGACCAGATGGCAAATAGCCTGAATCTGACCACGAGTGGCAGCATTATCCGGAAGTACGATAGAGCTGTTAACCTTACGCAGGCCCATAGAGGCAGCGATGGCTCTGTGCTTCGGAATAGCACCGATTGTAGATTTTACTAACGTAATTTTAAGTTTTTTATCCATTATTCAAACCCTCCTTACGCCAGGATCTCTTCAACGGTTTTGCCGCGGAGTTTTGCTACTTCTTCCGGAGTCTTCATGGCTTTCAGAGCATTCAGTGTTGCGAAAACAACGTTCTGCTTATTGTTGGAACCCAGAGACTTTGTACGGATGTTCTTGATACCGGCCAGTTCCAGAACGGCACGAGCGGGGCCACCGGCGATAACACCAGTACCTTCAGGAGCTCTCTTCAGCAGGATGTTAGCACCGCCGAATTTGCCTGTGTAATCATGTGTTACACTCTTATAATCTGTTCTGGCAACGGAAATCATATGTTTCTTGGCGTCTTCACGACCCTTGCGGATAGCTTCCGGAATTTCGGTAGCTTTGCCAAGGCCGGCGCCTACGTGACCGTTCTTGTCACCCACAACTACCAGAGCTGTGAATTTCATGTTACGACCACCTTTAACAACTTTGGTAACGCGCTTGATGGTTACGACATTATCTTCGAAACCGTCTTCACGATCGTTATCTCTTCTCTTTGAATTGCTATCAGGTCTCATCGTTAATCCTCCTTAGAATGTCAGGCCGGCTTCGCGAGCGGCATCGGCCAGTGCTGCAACTTTACCGGCGTAGATGAAACCACCACGGTCAAAGACTACTTCACTGATTCCCAGATCAACGGCTTTCTTACCGATAACGGCGCCAACCTTAGCAGCGGCTTCAACGTTATCTGTGTATTCCAGACCTTCTGCTACATCACTCTGGAGAGTAGATGCGGCGCAAAGTGTTACACCCTTGATGTCATCAATAATCTGAGCATAGATGTGTTTGTTACTTCTGAACACGCAAAGACGAGGTCTCTGAGCTGTGCCCTTAAGATTGCCGCGCATTCTGCGATGCTTCTTAGCACGAACGTCTGCTCTTGATGTTTTGCTAATCATCTTATACCCTCCTTTCCTTATTTACCGGTCTTACCGACCTTGCGGCGAATAACTTCGTCAGCATATTTAATACCTTTGCCCTTGTAGGGTTCGGGCGGTCTCTTAGTTCTGATATTGGCTGCATACTGACCAACGGCTTCTTTGGAAATACCCTTGACGATGATCTTGTTGCCGTCTACGACGGTTTCCAGACCTTCGGGATCTTCCATCTCTACCGGATGGCTGTAACCCAGGTTCAGTGTCAGCTTCTTGCCCTGTTTAGCAGCTCTGTAACCAACACCGTTGATTTCCAGAGTCTTTTCATAACCGGCGCTAACACCGACTACCATATTGTTAAGCAGAGATCTTGTCAGACCATGGAGAGCTTTGTTTCTCTTCAGATCGTTGGGTCTTGAAACTGTGGCCACATTACCTTCGATGGCGATTTCCATAGCATCATCGAAAGTCTGTGTCAGAGTTCCCTTGGGGCCGGTTACTGTAACGACGTTGCCTTCTTTAACGTCAACTGTGACACCGGCAGGAATTGTGATCGGCATTCTGCCTATACGTGACATAATTGTCCTCCTGACTTAAATTCTCGGAAAAGCACTTGCTTTTCTGTTTTCAGTACGTTGTGAGGTGATAGTTCTTACCAGATAAAGGCAAGAACTTCACCACCGATGTTCTGCTTTCTGGCAGCTTTATCAGTCATAACACCCTTATTGGTGGAGACGATAGCGATACCCAGACCGCCAAGAACTCTCGGCATATTTTCGGAATCGGAGTAAACACGCAGACCGGGTTTGGAGAATCTCTTAAGACCGGTGATGATGCGTTCGCTCTTGTTAGCCGTATATTTCAGTGTGATACGGATAATTTTGCCGACGCCTTCTTCAACTAATTCATACTTTTCGATATAACCTTCATCAACAAGGATGTTGGCGATAGCCAGCTTCATCTTTGATGAGGGAACATCTACAGTGTCATGTTTAGCTGAGTTTGCATTACGGATTCTTGTCAGCATATCCGCGATCGGATCGTTTGTCGTTGTCATTGCCATTGCTTAGACACTCCTTTCATCAATCTACTTTACCAGGATGCCTTCTTGACACCCGGGATCTGACCTTTGTAGGCCAGTTCGCGGAAACAGATACGACAGATACCGTATTTCTTTAAGTAAGCATGCGGACGGCCGCAGATCATACAGCGAGTATATTCTCTTGTGGAGAATTTGGCTTTTCTCTGCTGTTTGACTTTCATGGATGTTTTAGCCATTATCTAATCTCCTTCTTTATTTCGCGAACGGCATGTTGAACAGTCTCAGAAGTTCACGAGCTTCTTCATCAGTCTTAGCTGTTGTGACGAAAACGATGTCCATACCACGTACTTTATCGATCTTGTCATATTCAACTTCGGGGAAGATGAGCTGTTCTTTCAGGCCCATGGAATAGTTACCTCTACCGTCGAAACCGTTGGCGCTAACGCCGCGGAAGTCACGAACACGAGGCAGAGCCAGGTTGATCAGTCTGTCGGCGAACTCGTACATCTTGCTGCCGCGCAGTGTAACCTTGCAGCCGATAGGCATGCCTTCACGAATCTTGAAGTTGGCGATAGACTTCTTAGCTTTTGTGATTACGGCCTTCTGACCGGTAATCAGTTCCATATCTGCTACAGCTGAATCAAGAACCTTGGCATTTTCTTTAGCTTCGCCAACGCCCATGTTTACGACGATTTTGACGAGCTTCGGCACTTCCATAACGTTCTTGTATTCAAACTTTTTCGTCATTGCTTCGACGATTTCATTCTCATACATTTCTTTAAGTCTTGCGCTCAATGAAATGCCTCCTTTCTTAATCGATCTGTTCGCCGGATTTCTTGGCGATACGATGTTTGATCTTCTTGCCGTCTACTTCTTCAACTGTGAAACCAACTCTTGTGGGTTCACCTTTGTGAAGCAGCATGACGTTTGAAATGTCAATGGGGGCTTCTCTGTTGATGATGCCGCCCTGCTGATTGGCCATGCTGGGCTTAGCATGTTTTGTGATCATGTTGATGCCTTCGACCACAACCGTGTTCTTCTTGGCGTCGACAGCCAGGACTTTACCTTCTCTGTCTTTATCTTTGCCGGCGATGACACGGACATTATCGCCCTTTTTAATCTTTAATGTTGCCATTGTTCGCTCCTCCTTACAACACTTCCGGTGCCAGAGAAACGATCTTCATGAACTGTTTCTCTCTGAGTTCACGAGCAACCGGTCCAAAGATACGGGTTCCTTTGGGTGTATTGTCATCTTTGATGATGACAGCTGCGTTTTCATCGAAACGGATATAGGAGCCGTCTTTACGGCGTGTGCTCTGAACTGTACGGACCACAACAGCCTTAACAACATCACCCTTCTTAACAACACCGCCGGGAGTTGCATCTTTTACAGTTGCAACGATGGTATCACCGATGTGGGCATATCTTCTGCCTGAACCACCCTGGACACGGATGCAGAGGATTTCTTTTGCACCGGTGTTATCGGCGACTTTAAGTCTAGTTTCCTGCTGAATCATTGTATGTCCTCCTGTTCCTTACTTAGCCTTCTCGATGATAGAGACCAGTCTCCAACGTTTGTCCTTAGACAGGGGTCTGGTTTCCATAACCTTGACGGTATCGCCGATGCGGCATTCATTGTTCTCATCATGCGCTTTCAGCTTGTAAGTCTTCTTAACGATCTTCTTGTAAATCGGATGCTGAACTCTGTCTTCAACTGCGACAACGATCGTCTTATCCATCTTATCGCTGACCACATGGCCGACACGTGTCTTACGAAGATTTCTATCTGCCATCTGTTATGCCTCCTTTGCAGCATTCTGTGCGATCACAGTCTGGATTCTAGCAATATTGCGACGAACCTCTTTGATTCTTGCAGTATTGTCCAGCTGGTTTGTTGCATTCTGGAAACGCAGGTTGAAAAGTTCTTTCTTAGCGGAGACCAGCTCCTCATTTAATTCCACGACGGATTTGCTTCTCAAATCCTCAAGATACTTATTACTCTTCACTTGTGTCACCGCCTTCTTAATTCTCAGCGCTGGCGCCGCCGTTCAGACGGGCATCAACGACTTCATCGAGCTGTGCCTTAGAATAGATCTTGCACTTGCAGGGAAGTTTGTGCATAGCCAGACGAAGAGCTTCTCTTGCAGCTTCTTCCGGAACACCGGCAACCTCGAAGAGGACGCGGCCGGGTTTAACAACGGCTACCCAAAATTCTACGGCACCTTTACCGGAACCCATTCGTTTACCGATAGGCTGTGATGTAACGGGCTTATCCGGGAAAATATCGATCCAAACTTTACCACCACGACGCAGGTAACGAGTCAGAGCGATTCGAGCTGCTTCGATCTGGTTAGATCTGATCCAAATCGGTTCTGTGGCTACCAGGCCGAACTCACCTCTGCTGATGCGGTTGCCTCTGCCTGCCATGCCTTTCATGCGGCCACGGAACTGTTTTCTATGTAAAACTCTCTTCGGCATTAACATAATGATTATTCTCCTTCCTTACGATTCTGTTTTGACGGAAGGACCTCGCCGTTGTAGATCCATGTCTTAACACCGACTTTACCGTATGTGGTATCGGCTTCAGCGAAACCATAGTCGATGTCAGCGCGGAGCATCTGCAGCGGGATAGTGCCATCGCTGTATGTTTCCTTACGAGCGATATCAGCGCCGCCCAGACGACCGGAAACAGATGTCTTAATACCCTTAGCACCAGAACGCATTGTTCTCTGCATAGCAGACTTCATAGCGCGGCGGAAAGAGATACGGTTTTCAAGCTGCAGAGCGATGTTTTCGGCAACCAGCTGAGCATCGCGATCCGGTCTCTTGATTTCCTTGATGTCAACGATCAGCTTTCTGTTGATCATCTTGCCAAGGTCTTTCTTCAGATCTTCGATGTCTTTGCCGCCCTTACCGATAACCAGGCCCGGCTTTGCTGTCCAGATGGTGATCTTTACACGATCAGAGGCTCTTTCGATCTCGATCTTAGATACGCCGGTGCTGTACAGTCTCTTCTTAAGGTATGTACGGATCTTGTTGTCTTCTACAAGGTATTCTGCAAAGTTCTTTTCAGCATACCATTTAGAATCCCAATCTCTGATAATTCCGACTCGCAGACCGTTCGGATTAACTTTCTGTCCCATCGTAGTCCTCCTTATCTTTCATCCAGCACGATGTTCAGGTGGCTTGTGCGCTTGTTGATGCGGTAAGCTCTGCCCTGAGCTCTGGGCTGGATACGTTTCATTGTCGGTGCTTCTGTGGCATAGCATTCAGCGATGTAAAGGTTTGATTTGCTCATGCCCATGTTGTTTTCTGCGTTAGCAGCAGCTGATTCAAGAAGTTTCTTGATAACAGCAGAAGCATAACGAGGACTATATGTCAGGATACCGATGGCAGCATCATAATCTTTGCCGCGGATGGAATCCAGGACGTAGCAAGCTTTCTGAACCGGAATTCTGGCGTAGGAAAGCTTTGCATGCGGTCTCATTTCCCGCTGTGTTTCATTTCTTTCCCTTTTAATCTGGGATCTATGTCCTTTAGCCATAGCTTATTTCTCCTTTCGATCTACAGTCAATTATCTACGACCCTTGCCATCGGCTTTGTCGGCGTGACCGCGATAATTTCTTGTGGCTACGAATTCACCGAGTTTATGACCGACCATGTCTTCTGTGACATATACCGGCACATGTCTTCTGCCATCATAGACCGCAAAGGTGTGTCCTACGAAGCTCGGGAAAATTGTTGAACGGCGAGACCAGGTTTTGATAACTGTCTTGTCGCCCGATGCGTTCATCTCATCGACTTTTTTAAGCAGATAGGCATCTGCGAACGGGCCTTTTTTCAAAGAACGTGACATTTCTCTCCTCCTTATCTCGAGCCGGCGCCCTTGCCGTTTCTTCTTCTAACGATCAACTTATCAGACTGTTTCTTATTCTTTCTGGTCTTGTAACCCATAGCAGGTTTGCCCCAGGGAGTTGTGGGACCGGGACGACCGACCGGAGCACGTCCTTCACCACCACCGTGCGGATGGTCATTCGGGTTCATGACAGAACCACGGACTGTCGGGCGGATACCCATGTGGCGCTTACGACCGGCTTTACCGATGTTGATCAGGTTGTGATCGCCGTTACCTACGATACCGATTGTTGCGCGGCATTCGATGGGAACCATTCTCATTTCGCCAGAGGGAAGTCTCAGTGTTGCATAAGCACCTTCTTTAGCCATCAGCTGAGCACCGTTACCGGCAGCTCTGACCATCTGACCACCGCGGCCCGGATGAAGTTCAACGTTGTGAACCATTGTACCAACCGGAACACGTGAAAGCGGCATGCAGTTACCAACTCTTACTTCAGCTTCCGGACCTTCCATGATGACTGTGCCAACCTTCAGGCCTTCGGGAGCCAGGATATATGATTTTACGCCGTTGGCGTAGAAGATCAGAGCGATGTTAGCGCTTCTGTTCGGATCGTATTCGATAGCCTTAACGGTTGCCGGGATACCATCCTGTGAGTTTCTTCTGAAGTCAACCATTCTATAACGACGCTTGTTGCCGCCGCCACGATGGCGAGTAGTGATTTTGCCCTGGTTATTACGACCGGCATTTTTCTTAAGAGCTTCTGTCAGGCCTTTTTCCGGAGTTCTCTTTGTGATCTCAGAAAAATCGGAACCCGTCATGTTACGTCTTGACGGTGTATAAGGCTTATATGTTTTAATGCCCATGATTATCTCCTTATCATTTTGTTCTCACGCTGCTTGAGCGTATATGTTGGAAGAATTAAAGACCTGCGAAGATTTCGATGTCTTTGCTTTCTTCTGTCAGAGTGACGATAGCTTTCTTTCTGTCAGCTGTCTTACCTTCTGTACGACCACGTCTTCTGACCTTACCGGGAACGCTGATTGTGTTGACCTTGGCAACCTTTGTGCCTTCGAACATCTTTTCAACAGCTTCCTTGATCTGTGCTTTGTTGGCTTCCGGATGAACATAGAAGGTGTACTTCTTGTCAGCCATAACGCCCATGCTCTTTTCTGTGACGACCGGTTTCAGGATGACGTCATAATATTTGATATCTGCCATTATGCGTAAACCTCCTCGATAGCCTTAACAGCTTCTTCTGTCATAACAACCTTTTCGTATTTCATCAGGTCGTAGACATTGATGTTGTTGGTGGGGATCATGCGGATACCGGCGATGTTGCGACCGGACATGACGACGTTTTCGTCATAACCCTTTGTAACAACCAGAGCTTTTTCCACGTTGAGGGCTTTCAGAACATTTGCCATGTTCTTTGTCTTGATCTCATCGAAAGCAAGCTTGTCGAGGATGATCATGCTGCCGCTTTCAACCTTAGATGTAAGAGCTGATGTCATAGCAGCTTTCTTTTCTTTTCTATTCATCTTGAATGAATAGTCACGGGGTACCGGAGCGAAGATCACGCCGCCGCCTTTCCACTGTGCAGCGCGGATTGAGCCCTGACTAGCATGGCCTGTACCCTTCTGACGCCACGGCTTACGGCCGCCGCCGCTTACTTCGTGACGGGTTTTTGCTTTCTGTGTCCCCTGACGCATATTGGCCAGATGAAGGACTACAGCCTGATGTACCAGGTGACCTTTAACGGGAGCAGCGAAAACAGCATCTGAAAGCTCGATCTTGCTAACTTCCTGGCCTTCCATATTGTAAACAGATAATTCAGCCATCTGTATTATCCTCCTTTCGGGTTCTGATTAGTTCTTCTTTACGGCTTCTTTAACAGTAACAAGAGCCTTCTTCGGTCCCGGAACAGCGCCTCTGACGAGCAGCAGGTTGTTCTCAGCATCTACGCGGACAATCTGAAGATTCTGGATTGTAACCTTCTTGTTGCCCATCTGACCCGGCATGCCTTTGCCTTTGAAGACACGGCTGGGATCAGAAGATGTACCGTTTGAACCCTGGTGACGATGGAATTTGGAACCGTGAGCCATGGGACCTCTGTGCTGGCCAAGTCTCTTAACGGCACCCTGGAAACCATGACCTTTGGAAATGGCTGTTGCATCGATGTAGTCGCCTTCTGCGAAGACATCAACTTTGATTTCCTGGCCCAGAGAGTAATCAGCAACGTTCTCGAACTTGAACTCGCGGACAAATCTCTTGTTTGATACGCCAGCTTTGGCGAAGACACCCTTCATGGGTTTAGCTACCAGATTGTCTCTCTTATCTTCGAAACCAACCTGAACAGCTTCGTAACCGTCGTTTTCGATGGTTTTGATCTGTGTGACGTAGCACGGACCGGCCTGCAGAACAGTAACAGGTGTCAGGGTACCGGCTTCATCGAAGATCTGTGTCATTCCGACCTTGCGGGCAAGTAATGCTTTCTTCATTGAAAATCCTTTCCTCCTTACAGCGGATTGCTTTCGCAATCATTCTAAATTGGTTATTTGTTCTTCATCTTGATGTCGATGTATACACCGGCAGGCATCTCAAGACGTGAAAGGGCATCGACAGTTTTCTGTGTCGGAGCCTTGATATCGATCAGTCTCTTGTGTGTTCTCTGTTCGAACTGTTCACGAGAGTCTTTGTACTTATGGACGGCTCTGATGATAGTAACAACTTCCTTCTTTGTGGGAAGCGGAACCGGACCGCTGACCACCGCACCACTCTTCTTCAGAGTTTCGATGATCTTGGCAGCAGATGCGTCCACCAGTGTGTGATCGTATGCCTTCAAAATAATTCTCATAACCTGTGTAGCCATAAAAAAAGTCGCCTCCTATTCGCACTTTTGGCAAGTACGACAAGTGGTGACTGCACACATATCCGTGCGTGTCGCGTGGACTCGCACAAAATTTCCGCCTATCTTAGGCGGATTTGCGCAGTGACTTGTCGCCAGTTTCCTAACATGACATTCGCTCCACGGAAAACCTGCTTGGGTCAGCAGCAACCTCTCGCTTCACAGCTATCATGTCACAGCGTGGTTAATAATACAGGAAACTCCCTGCAAATGCAAGGAGTTTCCAAAGTGTTTTTATGTATTTTTTAATAAACAATCATCAAATGATATCGGTATAGTCTACCAGGGTGATTCCTGTGTCAGAATCCTTGATCAATCTGGGAGATTCGTGATTCTTCTCAGCTTCTTCGATCAGTTCATCTAATGTGAGACGTTCTGCCGGGACGAATGAACCGTCTTCGTCGATTTTGGCGGGCTGGATATCTTCCGCGACGGCGGCTTCTACAGCTGCTGCTTCAACAGCAACAGCAGAGGCTTCAACGGCCTTAGCCACATCTTCTATATTAATAGAGGGAGTGACCGTATCTTCCGCTGAGACAATGGCAGCTTCTTCAGCAGGTTTGGGGCTGCCGCACATGGGACAGAACTTACCGGTGGCTGTTGCGCCGCAAGAGCAGGTCCAAGCCTTCTTTACCGGAGCCACAGGAGAAGCAACCTTTATTTCCTTTGCCGGTTCTTCAACGCTGGCTACTTCTTCAACAACTGTATCAACCTGTTCAATGACCGGTTCATCAATTCCGTCATCAGTAGCTGTTTCTGTCTCTCCAA
>JAGHUB010000226.1 GCA_018065025.1 Candidatus Equihabitans merdae | reverse complement strand
ATCTGAGGCCAACCCGGCAGATAATTAGACAGAGGATCGGAAGCCATAACATTGACTGTGGTGCCAAGAATCATCATTAAAGACAGCACCAAAGCCAGACATTTCTTCCCTAACCCACCGCAGAATTTGCGTTTTTTATTCATTCTATTTGAACGCTCCTTACCCTTCTGGAAAATGTTTGAACATTTTCCAATATCACTTTATGATACATGGCCCTGTGTTAATTCAGGTCATGCATTCTTCATTATCAATTTCGAAAAATGGGGTTCAAAAATCCATACATAGTTATTGTACTATGGTTTGGTAGGTAACGTCAAAGAATAAGAAAATTCCGACACTTTATGATAAAATAATGTTATTAATGCAGACAGGAGTTTCACATGCCCACACAATTATCTTCCCGCCTCAAAAGTGACAAAGAATCCGCCACCTCTGTTCTGGTGGCCAAGGTGGCACAGCTTAAAAAAGAAGGCCGTGACATCATTTCTTTGAATGTAGGGGAACCGGATTTTTCCACACCAACTTACATTCGCCAGGCCGCTGAAAAAGTCGTGGCCGATGAAATGATCACTTATACACCGGGCCCGGGTATCATGCCCCTGCGTGAAGCCATCGCCCATAAAATAAAGACCGAAAACCACATCAACTGCACCGCTGACAATGTCATCGTCACAGTAGGTGCCAAGGAAGCCCTTTACTGCGGCCTCATGGCTCTGGTTGAGGAAGGTGACGAGGTCATCATTCCCACACCCTGCTACGTCAGCTATCCCGATATGGTGAAAATGGCCGGTGGCACTCCGGTCTATGTGCCTCTGGATGAGCATTACAATCTGGATGCAGCTGCTGTTAAGAAGGCCATCACACCCAAAACCAAGGCCATTATCATCTGCACACCTTGTAATCCCACAGGTTCAGTCTTCTCTGAAAATGAATTGGCTAAGCTGGCAGATCTGGCTGTTTCAAAGGACTTCTTCATTCTGGCTGATGAGATCTACGAGAAGATCATCTATGCACCGGCTGTTCATACAAGCATCGCTTCCTTCTCACCGGAAGTTGCCGCTCGCACTATCACCATCAATGGCTTCTCCAAATCCCAAGCCATGACAGGCTGGCGTATCGGCTACGCTGTGGCTCCGGTGGAGATCATCAAGGGTATGCAGACCATCAAGAGCCAGATCAGCACCTGTGTAAGCGCTGTTTCTCAGAAAGCTGCCTTGGCTGCCCTGCTGGGTCCCCAAGATGATACCCATCGCATGGCGGAAGAATTTGAAAAGCGCATGCAGTATGTCTACAAGCGCATCAACGCCATCCCCGGTTTCTCAACCCCGGCTATTCAAGGCGCCTTCTATGCCTTTTTTGATATCAAACCTTATATGGGCAAGACCCTCAGAGGACGCCTGATCGAAAGTGACATCGATTTCTGCGAATACCTTCTGGATGAAGCCGGCGTCGCCTGCGTCCCGGGCACACCTTACATGCACCCCGGTGCCATCCGCATCTCCTACGCCACCTCCATGGAAGTGCTGGAAAAAGCCATGGATCGAATTGAAGAGGCAGTAAGGCTGTAGAAAGCAGATTAAAAATGAGTAGCATGCTCATCGCACGCTACTCATTTTTTCTTGCTTATTATTTAGGAATTATGACTAACCTTTATGAATTGTAGTTGTTGTTATCATTTTAATTCAATTATGACTCACCCTGAGCGGATACGAATGTGCTGTTAGCGACATTTACCAGAGTATCTGTTGAGGGGCAGTTGTCTGTGCTAAGTGTGTAGAGGATGCCGGGAACTACATCGAACCAGCAGATAACGCCGGCGCCGCCGTCCTTAGCCATGAAGATTGCATCACAGTAGGAAACCGGCTGATTACCGTATTTGTTCCACATTTCATAATAGCCTGACTGTGTCTGAGCGATTTCGATGCCGCTATCCTTAATGGCTTCCATTTCTTCCTTGGTGAGGTTGGGATCATCTGCTGTCAGCTTGATGATGTCGCTTGTGCGCAGAGCTCTGTAGCAATAATCATGACCATCCAGAGTGAATTCAACTTGAGCGATCTTCTGATCCTTATCACCATCGATGTAGGAGTACTTAACATTTTCTGCACCCTTCGGAGCATCCAGGTCGATGGAAGATTCCTGTGTCATCTCATCCTTGTCACATTCGTGAACCGGATTGGCCATGCCGACAGTTGCGCTTTCCTGAGCTTCATTGGGCTCTGCCTTCTTGCCGCAAGCTGCGAAAATTGATAAACCCATAACTGCTACTAATACGATACTAACCATTTTCTTCATCATAATTATTACCTCACTTTTTTATTAGTCTGTTTTATTCTTAATCTGTTTGTTCTTCGGAACTGTTTTCTTGTTCCTTATCTGAGACCAATAATACACCGAGGTTATGCACAAAATGTACACACCACAGAAAAAACATATTTTTTGGGGGAAGGCTGAGTTGCGGCGACTGGCCACACCTTTCTAGCGCTGGCTCTGGGAAGCAAGTTTCTGCATATATACCCACGGGGTGAGGTTGATCCAGCCAGATGAAGCCCTGAGCCGCGCCAAACTGGCTCCGAACAGCAAGTTTCTGACATATATACCCTCGGGGTCATGACAAATCAGCCAGATGAAGCTTTAAGCCGCGTCAAACTGGCTCCGAAAAGCAAGTTTCTGGCATATATACCCACGGGGTCGTGATGAATCAACCAGATGAAGTCTTGAGTCGCAACAAACTGGCTCCGAAAAGCAAGTTTCTGACATATATACCCGCGGGGTCATGACAAATCAGCCATATGAAGACCTGAGCCGCGACAAACTGGCTCCGAACAGCAAGTTTCTGGCTTATATACCCGCGGGTCATGATAAGTCGGCAAGACAAAAGCCCAATCTTTCGATCGGGCTTGTTGTCTTAAGGGGAGGAAGTTGTATATGAAAAAGTTTTGCTTTATTATTGGCTTGTTTGTTTTTGATGAGTTCATTATATAAAGCCGCTATGCACAGATTGTGCACAGCGGACTGAAATATCAATCTTTTACAAAAGCCTTACCTTATACCGATTTCAGCTTTTACAAACAAAAG
>JAGHUB010000140.1 GCA_018065025.1 Candidatus Equihabitans merdae | reverse complement strand
CCTGGCTATTTTGAGAGCTGCTTATGGCGATGAAGCTGATTCATTAAATAAAGCAAGCGCAGAGGCAACAGAATCAGATCTGCAGAAAGCTTCTGAGGATGTGGAGGCTCCGGTAACAGAAAGCCAAGATCAGGCGGCTGACTCTGCAGATACAGAAGACACAGCTCTTGAATCTGTTCCGGAAAATGCTATCACAGAAGAGGCTGCTCCTGTCGCTGTTGAATCTCGGGATCTTAACCAGATCAAAGCTGCCGAAAGTGAAGTCGAATCTGCTGATGATTCAGCCACAGACAGTGCTTCTGAATCTTCTGGTGCTGCGATTGAAGAAGATGCTGACTCCGCGGAGTCAGAAGCAGAAGATGTTTCTGAAAACATTCCTGAAGGCTTAAGCCAGGATGCTGCTCCTGTAACAGAAGACCTGAATGGTCTTTCTAATATCTCCAGACTCTTGGTCTGCAGCGGTGAGAACTTCCCGGATGCCCTGGCTGCTTCTGCAACCGGTCTGCCTATCCTGGTAGTCAATAGTCATGCTCTTTCAAATGATCAGGTTAGCTTCCTGCAGACACATACTGTTTCACAGGTCTTTGTCATCGGTGGTACAGCAGTTGTCACAGACAATCTGGTAGAGCAGATCAGACCCTATGTAACAGGTTCTATTGAACGTATCAGCGGCAATACTCGTTATGAGACATCCACAGCCGTTGCAAGATATTTCTTCGGCAACAATGTTGCCAGACTTGCTATTGCAGCAGGCAACAATTTCCCGGATGCCTTAAGTGCTGCTCAGATTACTTCCTATCTTAATATGCCTCTGGTTCTGGCTAACCACAGAAGTGTTACAGCCGGCCATGCCTACATCGGCAGTAATCTTCAGGAGATGTACATCTTTGGCGGCACAGCCGCATTAAGTGACTGGAACATCCGTCAGCTTCTGGGCCAGGTTCCCACCGGCAATGCCATTGAGATCCTGGGCGATAACAGAAGCGGTGGTCAGACTCTGAAGAATCTGTTGCAGAACGCCCTGATTCCTGCCGGCCGTACCTTGTATGTCTATGGCGGCGGCTGGAATGATGATGCCAGCCAGATCGGTTATCAGAAATCCTGGGCCAACTTCTTCAACACATACGCCTATAACAACTACAACAGAAAGAACTTTGAGTACACATCCTGGAATGGTGTGGATTGCTCAGGTTATATCGGTTGGGTAGTCTACAATACGAAGTACACCAGATCCAATCAGGCAAGCATCCTCTATGGCAATGGTACATCCCATACGGCTGTTAAGCTGGCTAAACGAGTTGCCGATCTTGGCTATGCTTCTTACATGGGTCAGCGTGTCAATTCCTTCTCCCAGCTTCGTCCCGGTGATATGGTCAGCATGAGTGGCCACATCTGGATGTGTATGGGTACCTGCTCTGACGGCAGCGCCCTGATCATTCATTCATCACCCATGGGTCAGACTTACGGCGGCGGTGTTCAGCTGTGCGGTTCGCCCAGCAGTTCGGGCAACACTAACAGCCAGAGTTATCAGTTGGCTCAGAAGTACAATCAGTACTACTTTGAGTATTGGCCTTATCCCACTCTCAATGTTGGCTCCAACTACCTGTCCTCATCTGTGGGTTATTGCCGTTGGAACAATGATCCCGATGGCATCCGCAATATGAGCGCCGAACAGGTTATGGCTACCATTCTTGGTCCGCTTTGATTAATTACATTATTGGGAAATGGATTAACGTTGTGAAAATTAGTAATACACTGAATCTTAAAAGAATAACAGCTTGCCTGCTGGCTATGAGTTTGATGGTTCCGACTATTACGGTAAATGTCATGGCTGATGAAGTTGATGAGGCGGATGAGGTCACTATCATTTCAACACCGGAACCTATCCCTGAAGATGTAGAACCGGTTGCTTATGAGCTGGAAGATCTGGTGGGGGCTCCTGCGCCAAACACTGAGATGAGTATCGTCCGACTGGCAGGCAGAGATCGTGTGGATACTTCTCTTGTCGTGGCTGATCAGATCCTGGCATTACGGGGTACAGACAAGTTCGATAACATTATCATGGCATCAGCTTTCTCTTTCCCGGATGCATTGTGCGGGTCCTATCTGGCATCTATCACCAATGCTCCTGTCGTATTGCTGAATCCTGATTCACCCATGCCTACAGTAAACTACATCCAGAGCCATCTGGCATACGGTGGCAAGGTTTACGCCCTTGGCGGAGCGGTGGCCATCCCTGAGATGATTACATCATATCTGATCGGATTTGGTGTGCCGGTAGAACGTCTCTCCGGTAATACCCGCTATGATACAAACCTGGCTATCCTGCAGTATCCCACAGATCAGGTTAAGGATACTCTGATCATCGCTGCCGGCAACAATTTTGCAGACAGTTTGTCCGTATCTTCTACAGGCTATCCTATTTTGATGGTTAGCACTATGTTTAACACAAAGCAGTGGGAATACCTTAGAAGTCATAACTTTGAACGCTATGTTATCCTGGGCGGAAGCGGTGCTGTAACGGCTGAGATTCAGCAGGAATTGATCTCACAGATCACAGACGGGGACCGCTCCAGAGTTGTCCGTCTGGCAGGTGCTGACCGTCACGCCACATCTCGTATGATAGCTTCTTATTTCTATCCTCAGGCAGACAAAGCGGTACTGGCAGTCTCAAGTAATTTCCCGGATGGTCTTAGCGGCAGTGCACTGGCTATGACTCTTGACTGTCCGTTGATTCTCACAGCAGCGGAAAAGACTGATCAGGCCTGCATCTATTCTGCTGCAGTAGATATTGATACCTCCTATGTGCTGGGTGGTGAAAGCCTGGTTAGGGATCAGGATGCTTACCAGATCATGTACAGTCGACGCCAGAAAAATGCAGATGGGTTCACATCTCTGCCTATGGAGGCACTTGGTTACGTGCCTGAGAATGTTGAGATAGACCTGCCCGGCGTAACTGGGGAAGCACATCTCCTGTATCTGTCTGATATGCATCTGGCCATTGATGATAATCATGTCAGCAACCATCAGGCTGTTCAGGAACGTATCGCAGCATTTTCCTCATGGACAGGCAATACCAATGCAGATAAATGGGCTAATGTTTCAAGTGCTGTTGATCAGTGTCATGCAGCCGGTGTTATGTTCGGCGGTGATATGATCGACTTCGCTTCACTTTCTAATCTGGAAGAATTGCAGAGGGGAAGCGCCCGAATCTCAACACCTATGATCTATACCAGAGCTGACCACGACCTGGAGCCCTGGTGGTGCAAGAACTTCGACAAGATGATGATCGAAGAGTGGCATGCCAAGGTGGATGGTCACCCCACATGGGGTGTCATCGAGACGGATGAATTTATGGTGGTTGGCTTTGATAACAGCACATCACCAATGACATATCAGGCATTGAGTGATTTTAAAGACTTGCTGGCTAAGGGTAAGCCTATGGTACTGGTCAGTCATGTGCCGTTTAATTCCCTGGTAGATCCTACGCTTGGTTTCTTATCGGCCAATGCCTGGCAGGATCGTAATCTGACCTGGGGTGATGGTACATATTATCAGCTCAATCCCATCATGAGAGAATTCAGAGATCTGATCTTTGAGCAGGGAAGTCCGGTGAAAGAAATCCTTGCCGGTCATCTGCATCTGACCTGGGACGGTGCTTTAAATTCCTGGAAGAGAGAACACGTATTCAGCGCCGGTCTGAATCGTTCCTTCGGTATTATCACCATCAAATAATGACTAACGTAAGAGGTGCCTGACCCTGCGGGGCCGGGCACCTTTCGACTTTATTGACAGGGCATTGAAAGGTGTTCATAATATATAGAAGAAAAAGCTTTTACCCACCCGTTTTTTTCAGAGTTTTTCTTGACTAGTCGTATGGTCTGTGATAAACTCACGGAAGTGACACGGGCAAGGGTCTTTTTTTTTGCCCTTAATTTGCATCGTTCGGAGGATAAAATCGTGCGTACAAGAATCACATTAGCATGCACAGAATGCAAGCAGAGAAATTACAACACCATGAAGGATAAGAAAGAACATCCGGAACGCATGGAAACAAAGAAATACTGCGAGTTCTGCAAGGCTCACACACTGCACAAAGAAACAAAATAATCGTTTGCGTGCTCTGAGTTAAGGAGATAAACATGGCAGATAATTCTGTTAAAGAAAAGAAGGATAAGAAGACCAGCTTTTGGCAGGGCGTCAAACAGGAATGGCGTAAGATCATGTGGGCTGACAGAAAAACTTTGGTTAAACAGACCATCTTAGTTCTTCTGGTGTCTATCGTTCTTGGTGCCCTGATTGCTGTCATTGACAATGCAGCTCTTTATTTGATCAATTTGATTATCTGATAAGAGGTGAATATGGCAGAGGCAAACTGGTACGTAGTTCATACTTATTCCGGGTATGAAAACAAAGTAAAAATCAATATCGAAAAGACGGTCAGCAACAGACATCTGGAAGATGTTATTCTGGACGTGGTAGTTCCCATGCAGGATGTTACCGAAGTAACAGCCAAGGGCGTTATGAAGACCACACAGAAGAAACTGTTCCCCGGTTATGTTCTGATCTATATGGTGATGAACGACGATACCTGGTACATCGTCCGCAATACCCGCGGCGTTACAGGCTTTGTCGGACCGGGCAGCAAACCGGTTCCCCTGACAGAAGAAGAGATGCGTCCCTTCGGTCTTTCTGGCGGCGTTGTCACCAATGCACCTAAGGCCCCGCGCCTTGTGGTGGACTTCGAAGAAGGCGATACAGTGGTCGTTATGGCCGGCGCCTGGGAAGGTACCACCAGCGTTATTACTAAGGTCAATCCGCAGAGACAGACAGTTACAATTAACGTAGATCTCTTTGGCCGTGAGACTCCGGTTGAGATCAATTTCGCGGAAGTAAAGAAGAAGTAATAACATACAGCATGTGTAACAGGTGGAAGGGTCAGTGACCCGACATTACCACATAGGAGGTTATATAATGGCAAAGAAAATTACAGGTTACATCAAACTGCAGATTCCGGCAGGTAAGGCAACACCGGCTCCCCCGGTTGGCCCGGCTCTCGGTCAGCACGGCGTTAACATCGTTGAATTCACAAAGCAGTTCAACGCCAGAACAGCTGCCCAGGGCGACCTGATCATCCCGGTTGTCATCACGGTTTATGCCGACAGAAGCTTCACATTCATCACAAAGACACCGCCCGCTCCGGTTCTGATCAAAAAGGCTCTGGGCCTGAAGTCCGGTTCTGGTGAACCCAACAAGAAGAAAGTCGGTACAATCACAAGAGCTCAGCTGAAAGAAATCGCCGATCTTAAGAGACCCGATTTGAACGCAGCAAGCGATGAGGCTGCTATCAGCATTATCGCAGGTACCTGCCGCAGCATGGGCGTAACCGTAGTAGACGACTAATAAATGGTGGAAGGGACAAAACCCGATAGTACCACATGGAGGATTAAAGAATGAAACGAGGCAAAAGATATTTAGAAGCAGCCAAGGCAATCGATCGTGCTACTCTGTACGATCCGGAAGAGGCCATCAAACTGGTCAAGTCTACAGCTGTTGCAAAATTTGATGAAACCATCGAAGTTCACGTAAAGACAGGCTGCGATGGCCGTCATGCTGATCAGCAGATCAGAGGCGCCGTTGTTCTGCCGAACGGTACAGGTAAAACTGTTCGCGTCCTGGTTTTCGCTAAGGGTGCTAAGGCTGAAGAAGCTCAGGCTGCCGGTGCTGATTTCGTAGGCGCTGAAGAACTGATTCCGAGAATTCAGAACGATGGTTGGTTGGATTTCGACGTAGTCGTCGCCACACCGGATATGATGGGTGTTGTCGGTAGACTGGGTCGTGTCCTTGGTCCCAAGGGCTTAATGCCGAACCCGAAGGCCGGTACAGTTACCATGGATGTCACAAAAGCCATCCAGGAAATCAAAGCTGGTAAGATCGAATATAGACTGGACAAAGCTAACATCATCCACGTACCGATCGGTAAAGCTTCCTTCACAGAAGAAGCTCTGAAAGAAAACATGGATGCTCTAGTGGAAGCTCTGACAAAAGCTCGTCCGGCCGCTCTGAAGGGTACATACATGAAGTCCGTTACACTGGCTTCTACAATGGGCCCGGGCGTTCGTGTCAACGCACAGAAAGTTCAGTAATATAAAAGATTGACAGATGATTTAAAGTCTGTTATTCTGCTAAATGCATTAAGCCGAAGACAGCAGGTGTCCGTAAGGACGTAAGATGAAAGCGCCTGCCGAGGAAGTGATTCAATAATAAGAATCTTGAAGAGCTATGACTCTTTTATCCTCGCGTCTTTTGGCGCGAGGATTTTTTTCTTCATTCGGCCATTATTAAAGAAGGAGGAAAGAGGCAATGGCAAAAGTCGAACTGAAAGCACCGATCGTCGCAGAAATCGCTGAGACAGTCAAAGACGCTAAGGCAGTTATGCTGGTTCAGTACCTTGGTCTGACTGTTGAACAGGATACAGAACTTCGTAAGAAACTGCGTGAAAACGGCGTTATCTACAAAGTTTATAAGAATACTTTGATGAATCGTGCATTCCAGGGTACAGAAAACGAACCCCTGACAAAAGACCTTGAAGGTCCGAATGCTCTGGTTGTATCCAAAGAAGATGCTACCGCTCCCGCCAGACTGCTGGCAGACTATGATAAGAAGATCAAATGCTTCAACATGGTCAGTGGTATGATCGATGGTGAATATGCAGATGCCGCTAAGCTTGCAGAAGTTTCAAAGATTCCGAGCAAGGAAGTCCTGCTTGGCAGACTCTTTGGCAGCATGCAGTCACCCATCACAAACTTCGCTCGCGTCCTGAAACAGATCGCCGAAAAAGATGGCGAAGCTGCTCCCGCCGCAGAAGAAGCACCGGCAGCCGAATAGTCGCTGCACTTGTTTATTGAATTGATCAATATCCATATTTAAACAAATATTACGGAGGAAAATAAAATGGCAAAATTAACTACAGAAGAATTTATTGCTGCTATTAAAGAACTTTCTGTTCTTGAACTGAATGACCTTGTCAAAGCTTGCGAAGAAGAATTCGGCGTTTCCGCCGCTGCAGGCGTTGTTGTTGCCGGTCCGGCTGCTGCTGCTGAAGAAGTAGAAGAAAAGACAGAATTCGACGTCGAACTGACAGAGTTCGGTGCTCAGAAGGTTAAAGTTATCAAGGTTGTCCGTGAAGCTACAGGTCTCGGCCTGAAAGAAGCTAAGGACCTTGTTGACAACTGCCCGAAGCTTGTTAAAGAAGCCGTCAGCAAAGAAGAAGCTGAAGCTCTTAAGAAGTCTCTTGAAGAAGCCGGCGCTAAAGTTACTATCAAATAATAGTATCTTAACTAGGTTTTCAAGATGCCCTTTGCTTTTAGCAGAGGGCATCTTTGCTGTCTAATGAAAAATGTCATTGCTTTTAAGAAAAATTGACATTTTATAAAAAAATATTTGACTTCTTGACACGGCCGTGTTACTGTTAACAATGCACTATTATGGCGGCACGTGTCTTTTATTTTGCGTGCGTAACTATAGATTTTACATATTAGAACAGGGGTGAAACGTCTACATGGAGAAAAACAGGATACATCCGATTAAATCCGGCCGTTCTGTCCGTATGAGCTACCAGAGACGAGAAGAAGTTCTGGCTATGCCGAACCTTCTTGAGATTCAGACTGAGTCATACGATTGGTTCATTAACGCGGGTTTAAAGGAAATATTTAACGACATCTCTCCGATCGAAGATCATAATGGCAAGCTTAGTCTGGAATTTGTGGATTACAGACTGTGCCGTGATGAGGTGAAATATCCGCTGGCAGAATGCAAAGAGCGTGATGCCAACTATTCAGCTCCGATCAGAGCCACCGTACGTCTGCATAACATGGAGAATGGCGAGATCAAGGAACATGAGATTTTCATGGGTGATCTGCCGTTGATGACAGACACGGGCACATTCGTAATCAATGGCGCAGAGCGTGTTATCGTCTCTCAGTTGGTCCGTTCCCCCGGTATCTATTACGATATTGCTCACGACAAAATCGGTAAGAGACTTTTCTCATGCACCGTTATTCCTAACCGCGGTGCCTGGTTAGAGTACGAAACCGACAGCAGTGATGTTTTCTATGTACGTGTAGACCGTACAAGAAAGGTTCCCATCACTGTTCTTATCCGTGCGCTTGGTTATAGCTCAAATGAAGAGATTATCGCTCTGTTTGGTGAAGAACCCAAGATCATGGGTAGTTTATCCAAGGACTCTTCCACAAATTATCAGGAAGGTTTACTTGAACTGTACAAAAAGATCCGTCCCGGTGAACCGCTGGCAGTAGAATCAGCTGAATCCCTGATCATGGGCATGTTCTTCGATGCCAGACGTTACGACCTGGCTAAAGTTGGTCGTTATAAATACAATAAGAAGCTTCACTTCAAGAGACGTATCGTAGGTAAGGTCTTCGCTGAAGATGTTATCGATATGACTACAGGTGAGATTCTGGCATCTGCCGGTTCAGTCTGTGAAACAGAAGAACAGGCTGAAGTTATCCAGAATGCCGGTGTACCTTATGTCATGCTGCAGGTGGATGGCGTTGATCATCCGGTTAAGGTTCTGTCTTCACTGGCTGTTGATATCGACAACTATGTCTCTCTGACTGATGAAGAGAAGAAGATGTATGGCGTAACCGAACTGGTTTATTATCCGGTTCTGCAGAACATTCTGGACACCTATTCAGATGAAGCTGACATCAAGGAAGCCATCCGTTCTCAGATCAGCGAGCTGATTCCCAAGCATATTACTAAGGAAGATATCATTGCTTCTATTAACTACAATATGCATCTGGAATATGGCATCGGTACAGACGATGATATCGACCATCTGGGCAATCGTCGTATTCGTGCTGTTGGTGAACTGCTTCAGAACCAGTATCGTATCGGTCTGTCCAGACTGGAAAGAGTTGTTCGTGAAAGAATGTCCACAACAGCTCCGGAAGAACTGTCTCCCCAGGGTCTGATCAACATCAAACCGGTAACTGCTGCTGTTAAGGAATTCTTCGGTTCTTCACAGCTGTCCCAGTTCATGGATCAGAACAACCCGCTGGGTGAATTGACACATAAGAGACGTCTGTCTGCTCTGGGTCCGGGCGGTCTGTCACGTGATCGTGCCGGTTTCGAAGTTCGAGACGTTCACTATACACATTATGGTCGTATGTGTCCTATCGAAACTCCTGAAGGTCCCAACATCGGTCTGATTAACTCATTGGCATCTTACGCCAGAATCAATAAATACGGTTTCGTAGAAGCTCCTTATCGTATCATTGATAAGACAGATCCTTCTAATCCCCGTGTTACAGATGATGTCCGTTACATGACAGCTGATGAAGAAGATTACTACCATGTAGCACAGGCTAACGAACCGCTGGACGCTGATGGTCACTTCATCCACAAGAGCGTTTCCGGTCGTTACAGAGAAGCTACACAGGCTTACGATCGTCAGATGTTTGATTACATGGATGTTTCACCTAAGATGGTATTCTCAGTGGCTACAGCCCTGGTTCCCTTCCTTCAGAACGACGACTGTACACGAGCTCTGATGGGTTCAAACATGCAGCGTCAGGCCGTTCCGCTTCTGACAACAGAAGCTCCGGTTGTTGGCACAGGTATGGAATCCAAGGTTGCTGTCGACTCAGGTGTCTGCATGGTTGCTGAAAAAGCCGGTGTGGTCAAATCTGTATCTGCTACAGACATCACTATCATGAATGATGATGCTACTGTCAGCAAATATCATCTGACCAAGTTCCTGCGTAGTAACCAGAGCAACTGCTACAACCAGAAGCCCATCGTTGATAAGGGTGAACATGTTGAAGCCGGCGAAGTTATCGCTGACGGTCCGTCCACATCTAACGGTGAACTGGCCCTTGGTAAGAACCCGCTGATCGGCTTCATGACATGGGAAGGTTACAACTACGAAGATGCTGTTCTGCTGTCTGAAAGACTGGTTCAGGACGACGTCTACACATCACTTCATATTGAAGAATATGAATGCGAAGCCAGAGATACCAAACTGGGTCCGGAAGAAATCACTCGTGACGTTCCCGGTGTTGGTGATGATGCTCTGAAAGATCTGGACGATCGCGGTATCATCCGTATCGGTGCCGAAGTCAGAGCAGGTGACATCCTGGTAGGTAAAGTTACACCTAAGGGTGAAGAAACTGAAGTAACAGCAGAAGAACGTCTGCTGAGAGCTATCTTCGGTGAGAAAGCCCGTGAAGTCAGAGATACTTCTCTGAAAGTACCTCACGGCGAATACGGTATCATTGTTGATGCCAAAGTCTTCTCAAGAGACAACAACGATGAGCTGCCTCCGGGCGTCAATCGTTCTGTACGTATCTACATCGCCCAGAAGAGAAAGATCTCTGTTGGTGATAAGATGGCCGGTCGTCATGGTAACAAGGGTGTTGTTTCCCGCGTACTGCCGGTAGAAGATATGCCGTATCTGCCCAATGGTCGTCCGCTGGATATCGTTCTTAACCCCCTGGGCGTACCTTCACGTATGAACATCGGTCAGGTTCTGGAAATCCACCTGTCCTTTGCTTCAAGAGTTCTGGGCTTCAATATCGCAACACCTGTCTTTGACGGTGCAAACGAAGAAGACATCATGAACACTCTGGAACTGGCTAACGATTACGCCAACATGGAGTGGGATGAGTTTGAAGAAAGATATAAAGACATCCTGGATCCGGCTGTCATGAAGTATCTTGGTGAACACCTGGATAACCGTGATGACTGGAAGGGCGTCAAGATCGGAAGAGACGGTAAGGTCTGGCTGAAGGATGGCCGTACAGGTCAGTACTTCGACAATCCGGTCACCATCGGCTTCATGCATTATCTGAAGCTGCATCACCTGGTCGATGATAAGATCCATGCACGTTCAACCGGCCCGTACTCACTGGTTACACAGCAGCCTCTGGGTGGTAAAGCTCAGTTCGGTGGCCAGAGATTCGGTGAAATGGAAGTTTGGGCACTTGAAGCTTACGGTGCCGCTTACACACTGCAGGAGATCCTGACAGTTAAGTCCGATGACGTTGTAGGTCGAGTTAAGACTTACGAAGCTATTATCAAAGGTAAGAATATTCCGAGTCCCGGTATTCCGGAATCCTTCAAGGTTCTGCTTAAAGAACTGCAGGCTCTTGGTCTGGACATCCGCGTCCTTGATGAAGACCGCAATGAAGTCAAGCTGAAAGATGCTGCTGACTACGGCGATACAGAATTCAAGGCTGTTGAAGATGGCGGTCGTCGTTACAACCGAGAAGATCGTCAGGAATATGAAAGCCGTGGCATGTCAGTAATGCGTCACAACGCAGAGACTGATGAACTGGAAGCTGATGACGAAGATGATTTCGTTATGGACAGTGACATCTTAAGTTTCGACGGTGACGTCGACATGGATGACATGGACGATATGGACGAATAATCTGCTTTCTGATAACTGCCAACCAAGCCAAACAACCAGCATAATAGGAGGTACCTATGGCTGATCTTGAAACAAAAGTAGAAGAAGCCAAGCAGTCAACATTTGACGCTATCAGAATCGGACTGGCTTCTCCTGAAAGAATTCGTGAATGGTCTTTCGGTGAGGTTAAGAAACCGGAAACCATTAACTATAGAACACTGAAGCCCGAAAAAGACGGTCTTTTCTGTGAAAAGATCTTCGGGCCCAGTAAAGACTGGGAATGCCACTGCGGTAAGTACAAGAAAGTTCGCTATAAAGGCGTTATCTGCGACCGCTGTGGTGTAGAAGTAACCAAGTCAGCCGTTCGTCGTGACAGAATGGGTCACATCGAACTGGCTGCACCGGTTTCCCACATCTGGTATTTCAAAGGTATTCCTTCCCGTATGGGTCTGATCCTGGACATGACACCCAGAACACTGGAAAGAGTTCTGTATTTCGTCAACTATGTCGTTCTGGATCCTGCTGACGCCAAGGGCGCTCTGCAGTATAAACAGGTTCTGACAGAGAGAGAATATCAGGAAGCCCGTGAACAGTATGGTTGGAATTTCCGCGTCGGTATGGGTGCTGAAGCCGTTCAGGAACTGCTGAGAGCCGTTGACCTCGAGAAGGAATTTGTCGAGCTGAAGCAGGGGCTCAAGAATTCCACAGGTCAGAAG
>JAGHUB010000086.1 GCA_018065025.1 Candidatus Equihabitans merdae | reverse complement strand
TGAGAGGATCTGTGTCCAAGTTTGGTACTCCTTTTTTGAAAAATATTAGAAATTTCAGCGTTTCAGCAAGTTTGAAACGCCATTATTATACATGGTCTTTTTAAGAAAATACAGAACAATATACGGCAACAGACCCGCGATAGCAAATAATAATAAAATGAGAAAGACCCGGGAACTCGCAACCCGGGCCTTTCAGAGGGGATTATTTTATTGTTACATATTTCTGGAGCCCAGTGTTACCTGAACATTACCGGAAATATAGCTACCTTTCTGACCGGGTCTGGCAATTTCAATGGTTACCTGATCACCGGGTTTGTGCTGATTGAGGATAGTTGTCAGTTCATCTACTGTACCTGTTTTCTGACCATCTACGTTCAGGATTACATCTCCTTCTGAGATGCCTGCTGTTGCGGCAGCACCACCGCTAACTGTTTCCTGTACATAAATACCTGCGGGAAGGTCGTAATAAGCTGCTTTGTCTTCATCGACACCGATGCAGTTGATGCCAAGGTATGCACCATTTTCTTCAGGAAGGACGCCTTCATTATTAGCTGAGGAAGTACCCTGACCTGTGATCATCTGCTCAACGATGGGAGCTGCTGTGCTGATGGGAATAGCGAAACCCATACCTTCAACTTCAGTGCTGGCGAACTTGGCTGAATTGATACCGATCAGTTCGCCGCGGGTGTTCAGAAGAGCACCGCCTGAGTTACCGGGATTGATAGCGGCATCTGTCTGAAGAAGACCGCCACCGTAGACGCCTTCACTACTTTCAATGGAGCGATTAAGAGCACTGACAATACCTTCGGAAACTGACTGTCCATATCCTAAAGCATTACCGATGGCGATAACCTTCTGACCCACACAGACTTCATCGAAATCTCCTACGGATACGATGGCAATGGCATCTTTTGTTGCCTTGTCGAGGCTGTCTACCTTGACCTTAATGACAGCCAGATCATTGACGGCATCTTCACCAACGATTGTTGCTTCTGCTGTAGCATCATCTACAAAAGCTACGGATAAAGACTTGGCGCCATTAACCACGTGCTGGTTAGTTACGATGTAGAGATCGTCACCGTCCTGAGCAATAATAACGCCTGTGCCCATGGAAACCTGTTCCTGCTGCTGGGGTGTCATGTTGCCGAAGAAACCGCCGTAGATGTCCTGCACGTCAACGATAGAAGTGTTTGTGATAGCTACCATGGAAGGCATAACCTTGCGGGCGACTTCTTCTGTTGTCAGTTCTTCTGATGCTGTTGATTGTTTAATATCGCCTAAGCCCATGGATGATGCCTGGTCGTCAGAATCCTTTGTCTTACCCAGGATGCTGTCAAGAATGTTGTCGGTATTTTTCTCATCCACAAATTCCTGATCGGCGGGGATATCAGTTCCTTCAAAGGCTTCATTGAGATCAGAGGCCATCAGTGTGCTTTCACCGTCATTGGCTTTGATGCCGGGCATGCTGCTTGCAAATACGGCACCGCCGGCGATTCCTACGGCTGCTAATGTGCCGGCTACAGCGATTGTGACCTTGTTGCGCTTGTTTTTCTTCTTCTCTTCTTTTGCGCGGTAGATCTCTTCACTGGTGGGGCGATAGTATTCATCGATATCATCAAATTCATCATTAAAATTGTAATGGCGATAATCTTTCATGTCTTTTTTCTCCTTTATATTTTATTCTCTGTGAAATGTTATGATCTATTTAAATCGGCAGGCGCTTAAGCTAAGCGGTAGATGTCCTGCCTTGAATTATTTGTATTTTGTTCTTATAATGTGTTCGGTTTGTGAACTTAGTTTGGAGAAAATGTGTTCTTCAGAAAGAAAATCTTTATGGCAAATGTTCTTGAATCTTTAATGCTGGTCTGTTTTGGCCTGTCCTGGCCTTTTAATCTGCACAAGCTGTTGGTTTCAAAGTCTACTAAGGGTGTCAGTTTCTTCTTCTATATCCTGATTGATATCGGCTATGCCTGCGGCGTCCTGGCTAAGGTGGTGAAATACACCCAGGGTATTTCCACTCCCTTCTACCTGATCGCGGTCTACGCCGTTAACATGATCATGGTTACCACTTGCATCGTGCTCTATCTGCGCTACAGGAAATTGGGGCAGTAAAGCCGTATACTTTGTCTTTATTCCGCGCTGGTGGAGCCGTGCATGTTCCGCCGCAAGCACGCGTCGTCCCCCTCAACTAACCCCTGCGGGGTGGATTTTCGGGCTCCTTTCAATAACAGAGCTTCCGCTATGGGAATAGCCCCGAAAATATCCGCATACAATAGATGCTCGTCTATATGAAATCTCCTTCTGCATGATTTTCCCCTTATAATTTGCTTATATATACCGATTCACTTATACTGAAAGCGTAAAGTTACTCATTGTTTGTTTTTATGCTAGGAAGGTATGTTATGGCAGTACAAACAATCTATG
>JAGHUB010000014.1 GCA_018065025.1 Candidatus Equihabitans merdae | reverse complement strand
CCGGTTACTTCACCAAACAGAGCTTTACTAGAACCATCTTTGACTACCGGATATTCACCGGCTGTTTCGGCTGTAAAGTCTTGGCCAAATACCTGTTCATGAGCTTTTACAAGAACGTCCAGAGCACTGACCTGAGCGGGAATGGCAGCTGTGTAGCCATAACTTTCGGCCAGATCACTCTTAACGGTAACCGGTTCATCAAAGCCGTTCATATAGTTGTTAACAGCCTGAGAGCGGATGGTAACATCTGCCTCTGTGACCGGAACGGGTTTTTTAACCGTAATAGTGTAAACAGAAGCACCAGCGCTTGAATTCATGCTTGGCCATGCCGGATCACCACAAACAACCTTGATAATGGTGTTGCCGCTTGCTGCCAGAGGCAGAGCCTGATCGCCTGTGTAGCCGCTGTTGAATTTAGCTTTGCTCGGATTAGTGGCTAATGCATAAGCATCAGCTGTGCAGCGAAGAGAGTCCTCTGTAGCTACAGATGAATACTTACGAACCTGGAAGTTCTTGTTGGCAGCTTCGCTGTTAATGCGGATAGCATCTGCTTCTGCAGGAACTTCTAATTCATAATTGTATTTGTCCGGAGCAAATTCAATCTGGGCGCCATCCACAGCCAGGGCCTTGAGCTGAGTACTTTGATTGTCCCAGCTGCCGCCAAGGTCTGCGCCGTAGTCAAGGGTATACATGAAGCGGATGACGTCTCCGTCAACCAAACTGCCGTTTGCTACAGTAAAATTGCCGGCACCTTCATCGACAAACCAATCGTTTAATGTAGTCATCCAACCGGACATGAATCCGCCGTCGAATGCTGCCAGACCATTGATTTCCTCAATGTAATTGCTTTCAGCACCTACCTGTGTGAAACCCTTGGAAGTCAGGGCATCCACAACAGCAGACATCATGGTGGATTTAGAATTGATCTCCACTATGGTATCTACCAAGGTACCTGTCCACGCTGCCGTCTCGCCGTCTTCATTTTCACCAACGTAAGTATCGTTGGCTACGATGACTCGGACCTGACCGGCAGGAGTTACTTCGTCTGCCAGAACCATAGCCGGCATCATGCCAACCATCAAAGCTATGGCTAAGACAAAACTGAGTAGTTTTTTAATACTCTTCATATTTCTCCTCCTTTATTATTCTTTACTACTTCTATATCAAAACATTCCCTCAGGAATGCTAAGCAGTATTCAGACCATCTGGTGGAACAGCATTTCCCAAAGATGGCCACTTGGGCATTGGTGTGAAAGCACCTATGGTCGGTATTCTGACTTATACAGTATAGATTGCTCTTGCGCCGACATTCCGCCTTCTCAGGATCAACCGAAATCCAAAGATTTCTTTCTCCCAATGACCGGATCACTCCATAAATGTCGACTCCTGTACATACAGCGCCGCTAACGTCCCGGACTCTCACCGGGTTCCCTAATCCCTGCATCTGGCCCAAATATCAGCATGCGGGACACCATAGTCATATTCAGTTAAAGCAGATAATATTTATCTCCTCTGTTTTCTCATAAGGACGATGACTACTAAAGCACCTGCCGCAGCCAGGCCCATGATCACAAAGAGGATCCAGGCGAAGTTGTTGCTGCTTGCAAGTATGGTCTGCATCTGAGAGCTGACCGCTGCAGTATAGAACATAGAGAACTCAGCAGATTCGAAAACTACACCGTCCTCTTCTACCCTACAGGGAATCAACTCGATCTTGCCGTTATCACGGACATGGATCAGCACTACATCATCGTAATCACCGGCATTGACACCTTTGAGACGAATGCTGATGGCGCAACCCGGTTCCTGTTCTTCTCCGGTCAGGGTATTTACAAAATAAATGTCCTGAGCATTCAAGACGATGCCATCCTGACCAAGCACACCCTTTACCAGAGCTTCGTTGTCTTCATCAATGATACCGGGCATATAGCCCAGCTTAAGATACCAGGGAAGATCCTGACCTTCAGCCAGAGCATCGCCGTCCTTGTGGTTGAAGGCGCCTACATTGTCCAGCATCTTCTCAAATTCGCCGTAAACCTTATCGGCTTCTACTGTATGCTTGTCTTCAAAGGACAGGGCTGCATACTTCTTAAAGATCTTGGTGATGGCTATAGCATCCTGTTCGGTATAGGCATCGGGGTCTTTGGGAAGAACCAGGTTCTTGATGCGCTGAATAACTTTGCCGGATTCAGATTCGATGACATGACCCTGATCATCCAGAACTACTTCGTCATCATCGTCATCGTCGTAAAGACCCTTCTTATCGTCTTTCTTGTCACCCTTCTTGTCGTCCTTGCCATCATTTTTACCGATGGTACCGCCCTTGCCGCCAAGACTTAAGGTACCGCCGCCGATGGTGCTGCCGCCAGGTACAGGTTTGACCACAGGCTTGTCTTCGCCGCCACCTGAAGGATTGTCAGGTTTAGTGGGATCCACCGGATCCACATGTGAGGGATCATCAGGATCATCGGGGTTGACGTGCTTATTGTCGATTTTTACATCACTCATATCGTAGAGAGATGTCTTACCTTCTTTAAAGCGGTAATAAGCTGCCAGTGCATAATGAGCCTGCTCTGAAGCCATGCCGTCTTTTGAGCCGTCAACGACATGCTTGAAGCCACCGCCTGCCACAGCAAATCTTGCCAAAGCATCAAAGAGCGAATTGCCATTTTTAATAAAACGGCTGTCCGTATAGGGATCAATACCAAGAGCTGTTAAGGCCACGATAACCCGAGAGCAGCTCTCAGAATTGATAGTGCCGTAACTACCGAAACCGCCATCACTTTGCTGGAGGTTTGACAGACGAACCAGGCCCTTATCTACAGCTTCTTTAACGGCTGCATCCTTGTTGTAATAAGGTGCCAGGGACTGCATAGCCATGGCTGTCATATCTACGTCAGATGCATTGCCTGACAGGGTCCATCCGCCATCAGCAAGCTGACGATCCAGGATACACTGGATCAGGTTGCTGCGGGTGGTCTGTTTAACCCCGGCAGGTGCTGTAGGAATCACATAATTGTGTGAGTCAAAAGCAATCAAAGCGAAGATGGCACCATTGATGCCCTGCCAGATGGTCTTGTCGTAATCGGCCAGAGGCTCCAGCAGGTTGTAACCACCAACATCGGTGACATCCTGTCCCAGGGCTGTGAGAGCCAGAACGACACGGGAATACTCGGTATATTTCTTCTTATGAAGAACACCTCCGGCATCCACTACGGTTTTGATAACATTATCGAGATAGCCCTGAAGGGTAGCCGGATCGATATCCTGACCGCCTCTTTGAAGGCCAAGCATCATCCATTCACCACCAATACTGCCTACGATGGGAGTGCTGGACTTAGCTGCATTGGACAATGCACTGCCGCTTTCCTGATAGATCTGATTCAAGGCAGATTCAGAGATGGCATTCAGTTCTTCTTCAACAGGGCTTGCACTCTGATCAACAGCAGCCTCTGAATCAGATTCTGCCTCGGATGATCCGGCAACTGCTTCATTTACCTTTGCTTCAGACTGTGCCTGATCTGTCAGAGACAGGTTGATGATATAACTGTCACCATCAGCAAAGCCTGTACCATTTTCGGCAAGGTGACCAATGCGAATGGTGATGACATTGACAAGCTTGTCGGAAAGAGCCTCTCTCAGTTCCTTGCTCAGCACTTCGATCCAGCCAAGTTCGGATGCAACAGGACGGATGGTGGTGATCACCTTGTCCCCCAACAGAACTTCATAGTAGAGATCCTGCGAAGCAGGGGTAAGTCGCCATGTGGTCTTGTCTGTCAGATCCAATCTAAGATCGTATCGAGCAATCTCCTTACGGAAATCAAAGGCAGTCACTTTACTGGTAAGATCAGCCTCATCGTCGAAGAAGGCCATGTCGGACACATAATCATGTGTGGCAGTGCCGTCTACGATATTCTCTGTAGGCGGAGCTGCTGCAGTGGGATTATTGCCGGTGGTACTTGATGTGCCACTTGAAGCGGCATCTGTAGAGCCTTGATCCTTATCTCCCTGTGAACTCTCGCCCTCTTCTGTTTCACTGACAGCCTGATCTGCAGGAACTTCCGGCACAACTTCTTCAACCGGTTCTTCCGCAGCAAGCTCCGGCAGACTCTCTGCCGGAAGCTCTGTACTTTCTTCTGTTTGAACAGGCATCGTCGCTTCTGATGTGCCCTCGTCTGCCATAGCATTGACAGGAATGATACTTATGGTCATAAGACCGGCCAGTACCAGAGCCAACCATCTTTTCTTCATAAATGCATCTCCAAATCAGTCAGTCATTTTCTGACTTTTATAAACATTTTTTAATTCATCATCTCAAGGTCGATATGGAAATCATTAACCCATAGAAGCGCCAACGTCAGCACCAAGACCATTGCAGGTGTAGCACCAGACGATGTTGTCACCATTTTTCAGTGTGTAGGAACTGCAGCCGTAGTTGGGGAACCAACCATTGACTTTGTACATCCAACCGGACTGGTTACCGCAGTCGAATTCATACAGGTTGTTGATACCTTCGATGTAGTAACTGTTGTAGATAGGTGTCCAGGAGTATTCGATCTGGATACCGAAATAGTTGCAGACACGGCAGAGAACATCGAATACGGTCTCGCCTTCTTCAAACTCAACGGTGCAGGGAGTCAGGATCACGCCATTGCCCGGGACATAACCGGCCTTGGAGGGTTCCAGATTCTCCAGGTTGTTGAGGATAGTGTCGCAACGAATCTGAATAGTACATGTGTTAACAGGGCCGCTTGTTTCGCCGGAAGAAGAACCGCCTGAACCACCCTTGTCATCGTCGTCTTCTTCCTCAGCTTCAGCTGCACTTGAATTCTTGTCTTTATCCTTGCCGGTGCTGTCAGCATCTGCCTCTGTGGAATCGGCATTTGCTTCATCACCGATATGGATGGTTTCGGATGTTTCCAAAGCAGCCTGACGTTCAGCTTCACGATCGGCCAGAACCTTGTCCAGGTCGTCAGCTGTGAAGCACAGGGTCTCTTTGGCATTCTTAGCCTGGGTGATAGCGAATTCATTGAGAGCTGTAGCATCCAGCTTGGTTACACTGATGTCATTTTCCAGGATGCTGATCTGTTCACCGGCCTTGGCTGTGTAAGTCTCGCCATCTTTTTCATAGATCACAGTCCCTGCCAGTACCAGGATAGAACCGGAACCGTCACGCATATCGGCTACATAGACGGCATCTGTGGCGGTAACCTTACCGTCCATGAGATTCAGTGCATCAAGTCTGGTGAAAATAGTGCCACGATTTAATGTAACAATACCGTCTTCGCCAAACTGAACTTCACTCTGCTCATCCATGGTGGTGCCATCAAATGTAGCAGAAGCTTTGGGCAGGGTCTCCAGGATATCCTTAGGCAGAAGGGCTGCCCCTTCTTCGGCACGATAACCTACGCCGCCGCGTTCTACATTAACAATACCTGATACCTGATCGATGGTAGCGATAGCATCTTCAGACTTGGTAAACCAGCCCTTTAAAGCACCAACTGCCAATACACCGCTTACTACGATGATGGCGATCAGGACAACCATAACGATATTTAAAATCTTCTGTTTTTTCATACCGGACAACTCCTCTGAAGGCGTTCAAATTTTTTCTCTCCCATGATCTGAAGGATCATCGGAAGTAATAAAAGAATGGCATATGCCAGATAAAAGACAAATGAAACAGGTGTGATGCGGTTCATCAGAATCTGGGGATCATAGCTGATGGCGGTCTGATTCAAGGCCACACCGGCAAATATCCATACCAGGCAGGCGAATATAGCGATGACGAAACTGCGGTCACGATTGTCGAAGCGATAGATGGAGAAGGCTGTGCGGCCTTTAAGTGAATAGCCTCGACTCTGCATGGATCTGGTGCTTTCCAGAAAACTCTCCAATGTCCATGTGATCAGGATGGAAAGCTCTCGCAGGCTGTGCCATATTCTCTGGAAAATATTTCCCTGGCCGATGCCTCGTCCGATGCCCATCTGAGCCACATTGATGCGGCGCCCTTCCACCTTTATACGGGGGCCTATCCTTAAAATAATGGACAGGAACAGTGATAACTTAGGTGAGATCTTGCCAAAAAGGTATACTACTTTATCTGTGGTAAAGACCTTGAAAAGGCATGTCACAAACATGATAGCGGTGATCACTGTAATAGCTCTCACACTGCCGTAAACCAGGGCTTCCACTGTGATCTGGTTGCCGATGATGTTCTGATGCACCGGCGTGATTCCGAAATGATTGTAGTAGGCATACCAGAGGGCGTATGCTGCTCCAAGTGGGATCAGGCACAGATCAAAGATTAGGGCCTTGAGGCCATTTAGCTTTATGGAATAGGCAAATGCACTTAAGTACCCGATCAGCACGAATACGGGATGGTTAAACCACAGGGCAAATGCGATAGTTGCCGTGAAATATATTAAGTTTATGGTGGGATGATAACTGTCGAATCTCATAGTTTCTTCTTTATCGCATGCCCCAATCTATGATCAGGGACTGCGTCACTTCTGATTATTCCTGAATCAAACCCTGTTCAAACATCCAGTCAACTGAAGAGGCTGCTTCCAGCACTTCCATGGTGTATTCAGCCTGTGGGCACATATCCTGAGCTTTCAGAAGCAATTCCTTCATGGGAATAATGCCCTCTGCCAACATCTGATGGCTGTCCAAAACAGCATCATTATTGTGGATGTGGAAGTGCTTAATAATAGGAGCACATCTCTCCAGCCATTCATCATTTGTGTAAGGACTGTAGGCATTGACATGACCTACATCCAGGCACATCTGAATCTTTGGATCATTTACCCCTTCAATAATATCCGCCATGTAAGAGGGCTCCGTCTCCAGAACATTTTCCAGACAGATAGTCATGCCATCCGGTACCTCCCGGGCGAAGTCTTTCCAAAAGGGAACGGACTGCTCTGTGAACCAAATCGGGTAATGAATCTTTGGGTTATGACCGGCGTGGATGATCACAGTGTGAGCCTTGTGCTCAAGGGCCAGATCCACTGCCTGCTTGTAGCGCTGCCAGGATACCTGACGGATCAAGGGATCAATGGCACATGGAAAAAGCTCGATAAATGGGGCATGGAGGGTACGTCTTTCAATACCCACCGCATCCGCTTCTGCCTCGGCCTTAAGTCCCGGCAAAGCTTCGTCCAGACGAGTGCTGTCACAATAATGGGCAATCTCGATACCGAATCCGGAACGTTTAGCGCTTTCTCTTACGTCCGATGCAATGGAGGAGATATAAATCTGACTCCGCTTCATTCCTCTTCCTCCATCATACCGTACTTGACCTTGACACGGTCCAGCTTCTCCAGCATGGGTTTAGCTAAAACTAATACGGTGACAAATGTAGCGGCACCCAGCACGGCATTTACCGGCAGACCGGACAGATAGACAGCACCGGCGGAGGTGGTGTCAACCATATTGCTCATAACCAGCAAGGTAGAGGTATCCAGAATGGGACCTACCACGATGATACAAAGAAGACCACTGATGATGGCGGGAACAAGGGGCTTGTCGCCCTTGATGAGACCCTTGCGGCAGAGGACGCCGCCGATGAAACCGGCCAGACCAAAGGCCAGCATCTGCCAGGGAGTCCAGGGACCCTGACCACAGATAATGTCACTGACGATAGCAGTCAAGGCACCAACCATGAAACCGCTGCCGGCTCCCATACCCATACCGGCGATAAAGATGACGCCGATAACCGGTTTGCAGAAGGGAATGGCGATAAAGATAACACGGGAAATGACGGCCAGAGCTGTCAGTACAGCGATGGTAACCATTTCTCTGGGCATGGGCTTTCTGTTTTCGAAGCCCATGACGAAGGGGATCATGGCATAGAAAATGCACAGGACTGATGCTACGTAATACTTGGTATCACCCATTTTGTAGGAAATGGCTACTGTAGCTGCCATTAAGACGATGGCGATGATGATACCAAGCCAGGTTTTCTTTGTTACTTGTTTAGATTCTGTCTGCATAATTCAATCACATCCTCATTGGTAATAGCATTTTCAAACAGATGGAGGCTCATGCGGTTAGCCGCTGTGGTAGAGAAGCTGTTTCTTGAGAAGAAACGGTTTGGTGTATTGGTGGTAATGATGCTGCCATCAAGGAACATGCTGACAGTATCTGCATAACGTGCGCAGAATTCTACGTCGTGGGTAACCATGATAACGGTGACGCCCTGCTCTTTCAGCTTAAGTAGAATCTGAGCGAACTGTAACTTGAAGAAGTTATCAATACCCTTGGTAGGCTCATCCAGCAAGAGGATCTTGGGATTGGTCAGCAGGATCTTGGCCAGGGCTGCTCTCTGCTGTTCACCACCGGACAGATCATAGGGATGGCTCTTAAGCAGGTGGGTAATGTCACAGGTCTTGGCAACATTTTCCACTTCTTCGGGAGTAGCCTTCATTTCCTCCAGCTCCTCTTTCACCGTCTTCTTAACGAAGAGGCTCTGAGGATCCTGAGGCAGCATGGCTACATTTCCCTTGAATAATTCTGAGGTTTTATACTTATCTACTCGCTTGCCATTGATCAGAACCTGACCACGATAGGGCTTGCAGATATTGCTGATGGACTTCAGTGTTGTGGACTTGCCGTTACCATTACCGCCTACGATGGCGAAGATGGACTGACGGGGAACCTTGAAAGAGACGCCTTTCAGTACATCGGGCAGGTTTTTCTCATATCTGAACCAGGCTTCCTTAACTTCTACAGCAGGATCCTTGATCTCTTCATCCATGTAGGGCTCTTCCTGGATGGAAGTTACTGTAGGTGTGATACCTTCGAATTCTTGGCTAAGCCATGAGCGGCCTTCACGAACGGTAAGGGGGCAATCCAGATCACTGTCTACACCGTAATAAATCTGAACCGGTGAGGGCATAGCTGTGAACATCTCGGACTTAGTTTCCTTGAGGAAACGTCCAACGGCCTTGGGTGTGTCATCAGCAATGAGGCGGCCGTCTTCAATTACCACCACGCGATCGGAAGCGTGGAAAACATCTTCCAGACGATGTTCGGTGATGATAATGGTGGTACCCAATTCCAGGTTGATCTTACGAACGGTATTAAGGAAGTCCGCTGCTGCGATGGGATCCAGCTGAGATGTGGGCTCATCCAGAATCAGCACAGTGGGCTGCATGGCCATGATAGAAGCCAGATTCAGCAGCTGCTTCTGACCTCCGGACAGGTCTGAGACATTTTTATGGAACCAGGACTGGATGCCGAAATAACTGGCCATCTCAGCCACACGGAGGCGGATGGTCTTCTGATCCATACCCAGGCTTTCCAGACCAAAGGCCAGCTCATGCCAAACCTTGTCGGTAACCACCTGGTTGTCAGGATTCTGCATAACGTAACCGATCTTGGAAGACTGTTCTCTCAGGCTGACATCTTTAAGAAGCTTGCCTTCGAAATAAATCTCACCGGAAGTCTTGCCGTGTGGTGCCAGTACACTCTTCAGATGCTTAAGTAATGTTGTCTTACCGCAGCCGCTCTTGCCGCAAACGGTGATGTACTGTCCCTTCTCGATGCTCAGATTGATGTGATCCAGGGCAAGATGATCCTTAGCTGTGGGATATGAAAATGTCAGATCCTTGATCTCAAAATGTGCCATCTTAATGCCTCCACTGTATTTAGAACGATAGGTATCAACAGGAATAATCCGTAACAGATGATACCTAACGCTGTTGCCATATTGGTGATGGGTGCTGTCTGAATGTCCGGCACGAAGGTTACTTCCGCACCGCCCATCAAGGCGCACACCACACATCCACTTATTAATACGAACATAGCCACCAACATGGCTACATCTCTTTTATCAAATCTGTAAATAGAAAATGTTGTACGATTGCCGCTGCCATAGCCCCGGGCTCGCATGCTGTCGGCTGTAACGATGCCGCCTTCCAGAGCCCAGCCTGTCAATGCAGAAAATACTGCCGAAACATTTTCCATATTTTTCTCAGTCATGCCAATGCTGGCCCTTGCTGCCATGATCTGATTGGCCTTCTTCTGAAAGTTTGGAATCAAACGAAGAATCATGGTCAGTACCAGAGAAATGGATGGTACGACTTTGCCAAAGAGATAAACGAATTTATCACTGGTCATGACGTGATTGTAGGCCGCGAACCAGATGATAATGGCGGCAAACATGCTGCCGGTGACCATGCCCCAGCACATGGACTCCAGTGTGTATGGACGACCATGGAGCCAGGTGAAAAGCACTGTCTTGCCGTTTGTATTAAGCAAAGGATTGATCAAGGTGATCAGGGTAAACATGATGACTACAAGAGGCATCAGCTTCTTTACTTTCTTGGGATCCTGTGTCAGGGCATAAGCAAATGCCCCCACCAGATTCACCACCAGAAAGAGGGGATGCATAAAGATCATGCCCAAACCGATGGCCCCGATGAAGTAAGCAAAATTTAATATGGGATTGTAAGTGGAAAATGTATCCACACGGTCCATAATGTTTTGGATTTCCTTCCTTTGTTTTCCGGTATCACGATTGCATCAGCGCCAAGCTTTCATTGGCTGATGCTCAGGCGGTCTGCAAGCCTCCAAAAAACCTGTCAACTTGCTATCGATAATTTAAAAAAATCAAATAAAAAATCGCACCGACGATATCGTCGATGCGAACGTTATTTACGCATTCAGTTAGTAGTACAACAAGCAGACATCCGGCGATATCTAAACTTCACTCAATGATAGGTCTTCTGACTTATACACTATAGGCTATTAGCCTGCGCCTGCATTCCGCCTTCTCAAGACTCATACTACATCTCAATGACCGGATCACTCCACGAATGCAGACTCATGTATTTACAGCGACGTTACTCGTTCCGGACTCTAACCGGATTCCCTCATCCCCGGATCTGCCAGTGTTTTTTATACAGACCCGAAAACACCATCGTCTATTTATTCCATTTGAAATTATTTTACTATTTTCCCAAAACCCCATCAAGTGTGGAGGCAAATACTTTTTACGATTCGTTGATTTCAAACAATTATTTAGTGGATACTTATGCAGGTTTTGGGAGTGAATTATCAAGGATTAATAATTGAGTGTTTTGCAAAAAAATCGGGATCGATTATTCGATCCCGACATTGAAATAATAAGTCTGTTTCTATATTAGTCTCTGCGACGAGTCATCAGGAAGAGACGCAGCAGCTGCATGATGGATGCCATAAGGGCAGCTACATATGTCATAGCGGCGGCTGTCAGAACGCGACGAGCGCCTGCTTTCTCATCCGGCATAATCAAACCGGTTTCTTCCAGAAATCTCAAACCGCGGCGAGATGCATCGAACTCAACCGGCAGTGTTACCAGCTGGAACAGAACGACGGCTGAGAATAAAACAACACCCAGTGTGCACAGGGGGCCAATGGATAAGAAAAGACCCAGAACGATCAGAATCCATGAGAAGGATGAAGCAAACTGTGTCACCGGTACTAATGAGCTGCGGAGACGAAGGGGACCATAACCTTCTGCATCCTGCTGTGCATGTCCGCACTCATGAGCTGCTACTGCAAGAGCTGCCAGTGAAGTGCTGTTGAATGTGGACTGGGACAGTGATAAAGACTTGTTTCTGGGATCATAATGATCTGTCAGGTTACCGCCAATGGGACTGATCAACATGTTGCCAAGACCAATATGATAAGCGATACGGGCTGCAGCTTCTCTGCCGGTAACGCCTGTCTTTGACTGCACCTTGCTGAACTGTTTAAAAGTGGAGTTCATGGTTGTTGAAGCAATAACAGTGACAAGAAATGCACCAATCAGAAGAATCCATTCCCAAGTATAATAGGAAAGACCTGAGATCATGCGATCATAAGAATATAGAGTAAACATAGAAGTTGTCCTTTCTTGGTTTATAGCTTCTCATAAATGCTCAGTTCTGAAGTAAGTATAGCATCCAAATTCGTTAAATTATCAATTCTTCACAAACAATTCATCGATATGACGATTAGTTTCTTCCTCATATTCACGAACCATAGTGTCATAAGGATTGATGTAATCATCAAAGTCGATGCCTGCTGTCTGCATGATGCTTCTGCGATGAGATTGTGTCGCAAAACGAAGGTCTTTGCCGGCAAGATCATCAAACTGAGTCAGAACAAATTTAAGTTCATCTACATGCTTGCCAAGCTCCGGATTATGTCTCTGAAGACGGCAATACTTCTCGGCATAACTGAACTTGCGATCATAGATAGTCATCTTAACTTCACTTAAGATACGATCCACCTCTGTGATATCCTGAGCATTTCTGACAATACCGGAGATGCCCTTCATAATGGCACCTTTCCTGCTCTCCTGCCCCGGATTCCAACGACTGATCATGATCTTGGTCATAAGCCCCCAGGCTTCGATCAAATGCCTGTCCTCCGCCAGCAGCGTAGCACACTCATCAAAGGCCTTATCCATGCGCCCCGCTTTATAATGTTCCTTAGCTGAATCTATATTCATGATGTTTTCCTTATCGTGACGTTGTTTTATTGAAAATATCTATTGATGAATCAACATTAATGATTTGGTACTAATAATCAGATTCTAATATTGAAGACATCAAGTAAAATGCATTGAATTGCCTTCAGACTAGTAAATGCTTGCACTTATTATACTCCAAATTCCTCTGTATACAAGGCAGAGGGTGGAGGGTGAGGAGTGGTGGAGGGCTTGTATTAGGGATTGGGAAAGGGTATGATACAAGTTATGTAAACCATTTGTGTTTTGATGCTTCAATTATGATGGCATGTACTTGAAGTTATGTAAACTTTTTTCGTATAAAAAGGCAGCACAGGTATAAATTATGTAAACTAAGTCTTTTCCTTTGGACATATAGAGTGATTTTGATGTCTCTACCGCCCAATCATAAAAAGTCGAGTTTGAGTTATGTAAACTAATCAAGAAATTTTGGATATATACAGGTATTTCCATGCTTCCACAGCCCAATTCGCAAATTACGCATTGAAGTTATGTAAACCTCATAGGCTTATTTGGGCTATTTCTGGCCTGTATTTCGACTATATAGCCAAAATCTCACAAGTATTTGAGTTATGTAAACTTTCTGCAATTTCACTTTGGATATTTTTGAGGATTTTGATGTTTTATCGCCCAAACTGTTGCAAGGATTTGAAT
>JAGHUB010000247.1 GCA_018065025.1 Candidatus Equihabitans merdae | reverse complement strand
GGTAGTAGCCACGGTATCCTTACTGGTAATGACCTGGGCCCCGCAGTTTGGACAGCTATAGACTACCAGATCACCTTCGGAATCATCAGTAGATTCTGCGTCCTCTCCGGCAAAAGCCTGAGCCTGCTGGTCAGTCATGCCCTGATCTTTAGCAGCCTGAATCTCTTCTTCACTAAGTCCCTGTTCAACAACCTGATCCTTACCTTCTCCTTCTGCTGTTTCGTCAGGGAATTCGGAAGGATCAAAAGTAGAGTCGCAATATTCGCAGTGGAGCTTACCCATGGTGGGATCGAAATACAGCTCAGCACCGCATCGTTTACAGACGTACTTCTTCATCTAAGATCTCCATTGTCATTTTGTAAAAAAACGCGCCGCACACAAGCAAATGTGATACGGCGCTGTTGGTTCATTATTATGACCAAAGCACCATATGGTACTTTTCAGTCAATTTTGAAGCGATTAATTTAGAAAGCAAGTTTCTCTTCCAGATAAGCTGTCAGCTCTGAGATAGGCATACGAACCTGTTCCATGGTATCTCTTTCACGAACTGTTACGCAGCCGTCTGTTTCGGATTCGAAGTCGTAAGTGACACAGTAAGGTGTACCGATTTCGTCCTGTCTTCTGTAACGCTTACCGATGGCACCACGGTCATCGTATTCAACGTTCCACTTCTTAGCCAGCTGTGCATAGATCTCCTGAGCCGGCTCAGCCAATTTCTTGGACAGGGGAAGGATACCAACCTTGACCGGAGCCAGTGCCGGATGGAAATGCAGAACAGTACGGACATCGTTCTTTTCGGCATTCAGTACTTCTTCGTCATAAGCAGCACACAGGAAAGCCAGAACCATACGGTCAGCACCCAGTGAGGGCTCGATAACGTAGGGAACATACTTTTCTTTGGCTTCATCATCGAAGTAATTCATGTCTTCGCCGGAAACTTCCATATGACGACCAAGGTCATAGTCTGTACGGTCGGCAATACCCCACAGTTCACCCCAACCGAAGGGGAAGAGGAACTCAACGTCTGTTGTAGCGTTGGAATAGAAGCTCAGTTCTTCCGGATCATGATCACGGAAACGCAGTTCTTCATCCTTCATGCCCAGAGAGAAAAGCCAGTTTTTGCAGAATTCCTTCCAGTAAGCAAACCATTCAAGGTCTGTGCCCGGTTTGCAGAAGAATTCAAGTTCCATCTGTTCGAATTCACGAGTACGGAAAGTGAAGTTACCCGGTGTGATTTCGTTACGGAAGGACTTACCGATCTGACCTATACCGAAGGGAACTTTCTTACGGGATGTACGCTGTACATTCTTGAAGTTAACGAAGATACCCTGAGCTGTTTCCGGTCTCAGATAAACAGTATTCTTAGCATCTTCTGTAACACCCTGGAAGGTCTTGAACATCAGGTTGAACTGACGGATTTCTGTGAAGTTGTGCTTGCCGCATGTGGGGCAGGGAATCTGATGTTCTTCGATGAAAGCCATCATTTCTTCCTGACTCCAGGCATCAACACTTCCTTCCAGCTTGATTTCTTTTTCAGCGCAGAAATCTTCGATCAGCTTGTCAGCACGGAAGCGTTCATGACATTCCTTACAATCCATCAGGGGATCTGAGAAAGAACCCAGATGACCTGAAGCGATCCATGTCTGAGGATTCATCAGGATAGCGCAATCCAGACCAACATTATAGGGGTTTTCCTGGATGAACTTCTGCCACCAGGCTCTTTTAACATTATTCTTAAGCTCTACACCAAGATTGCCGTAATCCCATGTATTGGCCAGGCCGCCGTAGATTTCGGAACCCGGATACACAAAACCTCTGTTCTTGGCCAGTGCAACAATCTTATCCATTGTTTTTTCCATTGTTATCGTTTCCTTCCATGTGTTTATAAAAGTCTGTTTAAAACAGCTATATTACTTATAAATGATATAAAGATTTGCCGGCAGAACGATACTTCCCTCCGGAATCTCTTTAAGACTGATCCAGCCATCCTCATCCATATGAAGAGAATCGCTCATGTAAGCAACCTTGCCCGGTACCTTGACACTGATGGGCTCATTGTAGATCAGAACGTGATAACGGGTCTTTGATGCGGCAATATCTGCCACTGAACTGATACCACTTTCCCCCAGACCTGCCAATGTTACATCGCCATTGATACTTCCATCTGCCAGAGCTTTGGATAAAAGTGTTTCATTAAACACAACATTATTGAAAGCGGCATAATCTTCGTCGGTACGATAATACATATCCACTTCCACCATGTTGTCTTCCGACTTGGTGATGGATGTCACCTCAATCTGAAATCCGTCTATGGTGTCATTATAATCATCCACCAAGAGATTCAGGTTCTCAGATAACTCGTCCAGATCATAATACTCCTTATCAAAGACGGCTGTCATCACGGTCTTTAAGGTCCCGTCAGCACGTAGTTCAACAAGATCAGGCGTATTATCGGACGCACTTTTACATCCTGTCAGAAGGCTTCCCAACAGGACCAGGCAGATTATGACACTTATGAAATTAAATGATCTTCTGCTTTTTCTCATATCCAACTAGTATAGCGAAAACCTTACGCTTCGTCAATGAACAGCAGACTGTTCAAAGGCTTATCTACAAATGTCCTGATATAACGCTTGGCCTCTTTCAGATAATCCTTAAATGCCTGATCTGACAGATTAAATGAAAACAATTTTCCCATCGGCGAAGAGACGGTATGGTAAAGGGCATAATAGGCATCCTTGTCCATGCCCGACTCATTTTCAGGGGGTGCATAGAGACCATTTTCCTTTAAAAGTCTGATCTCATACACTCTCCGAATCAGTTCCAAAGGCATCTGTTCTTTCAGAATGGCTTTCAAGGCCACATAGATCAGATCCACGATCTCCTTGCCCGGATCACCTTCCTGAACAAAATAGGAAGCCAGCTCCAGAAAGTAGAGGCCATAATAAATGCCAGGTTGCTTAAAACGAAGATCTGCAAAGAAATCCACCGGCCGAATACTCAGCAAGCTGTAGGCATTTCGTCCTTCACGAACCGTAAAATGTCCGAACACCAACACATCTGCAGAAGCCAGCATAGGACTTCCCGGCCGCCTGGCTCCTCTGACAAATGCTGTGATCTTTCCCCGCTCTCTGGTTAAGATGGTCAGGCGTTTATCAAACTCCTGATAAGGTGCCATTGATATAACAACACCTGTCAACTCCAGTGATTCACTCATTGTATTTGATTACTTCTGATGATAACCGAAATTTCTAAGCTGTGTGTCGGAATCCCGCCAGTCACGACGGACCTTAACGAAAAGACGCAGGTAAACCTTCTCTTCTACCAGCTGCTCGATCTCATAACGGGCTGCGGTGCTGATCTTCTTCAGCATGCTGCCGCCCTTACCGATAATGATACCCTTATGGCTGTCTTTTTCACAGATAATGGTGGCTTCCACATCCATCAGAGGCTTGTCTTCACGTTGTGACATGGTGTCGATCATAACAGCAATGCCATGAGGAATCTCATCATTTAAAAGCTGCAGGGCTTTCTCACGAACGATCTCAGCTGCAATAGCACGAATGGGCTGATCTGTGACGGTGTCCTCATCATAGAAGTTGGGACCTTCCGGCATGTATTTGAAAATGGTATCTGCCAGTTCGGCAACACCCAACCCCTTAAGAGCGGATACCGGGATAATGTCTTCCACATTCAGCACTTTACGATAAGCATCGATGATGGGCAGAAGCATATCCTTCTGAATGGTATCGATCTTATTGATAACCAGAATCACAGGACGCTTAGATGCGCTGATCATCTCTACCAGTTCAGCATCACCGGCACCGATATAAGCTGAGGGCTCGATGAGATACAGGATAACGTCGGCATCAGCCAGAGTGCCTGTAGAAACCTTACGCATGTACTGACCAAGTTTATTTCTTGTTTCACGGATCATACCCGGTGTATCCAGGAAAACGATCTGACCACGCTCATCGGTATAGACCGTACGGATCTGATCACGGGTGGTCTGAGGTCTGGCACTGGTGATAGCGATCTTCTGTCCGATCAGCTGATTCATTAATGTGGACTTACCTACATTAGGACGGCCGATAATGGCTGCAAAACCTGCACGATTATTTTCTGACATAAATTTCCTTTCTTAAATTAAAGGTCTGATGGTCTTGAATAAGTGTTTATCTTTTTCAATAGCACTTTCTGAACCGACGACGCAGATGCCGCTCTTCTTCCAGGCATCCTTGACGTAATCAGCCAGTGCACGAATATCTTCCGGAGTGCAATCCAGGATCTGGTCACGATTCTTCTGTCTCTCTTCTGTGGTCAGACCGTTCATATAGGCTGCCATAGAAGTGGTATCGAATAATGACGGAGTCATGGGTGTATCTTCACCACCGATGGTACCGATAATGAATTTGGTCATGGTCTCTTCATCCACATCAAAGTTTCGAATGAAGTCCACGGCTTTCTTGTAGATGTTCACGGAGCGCTTAAGGTGGGGATCACGATAAGAACGCATGGTGACATCGCCTTTTCTGGTAAATGTTGCACCGCAGCCATAGGCACCGCCTGTAACACGGATATTCTGCCACAGATAATCATAGTTCATGATATGGCGAAGAACATTTAAGCTGCCTGTGAAAGGGAACTTCTTAGTGTTGAATTCGCCGTGTTTAGCCACAAACTGAACCTGGCCGGCTGTGGTAAAGGCTTCATTAAGCAGACCATAAGGCTCGAAATTACGGCGTTTCTGGATAGGACGACCCTTGGGAATATTATCCACAAATGTCTTCAATGCTTTCTCAAAGGCAGCACGTCCTTCTTTTTCGCTGGTATAAGAAACCAAAAGTGTAGATCTGGTTACCAGCATATGAACCAGTAATTTCAGTTTGTCTGAAAGCAGGGCCGGGCAGTCAGCCATCTCTTCTTCTGACTTCTTAAGACCTTCATAGAAGCCCACACCGGCTGTCTGATCAGAGAAAACACCGGCACTGTTCTGGTAAGCTGAGCAGCGGGCTGCAGCAATCAAGTGACCCATGTGCTGCATCTTCATCTGATGACGCAATCTGGCTTCTACCAGGATTTCCTTCAGACGAACGGTATTATCCAGGTCTGATGTCAGCAGCATATCTCTGATCAACTCAAAGCCATTACTCATTTCATCATAGATGGCTTTCATACGAACACTGAGATAGGCTCGATAGCCCTCTTCATTTTCCGGATCATTATACATACTTAAACCAAAATTAATGGTACCCGTATGCATACCGATCTCGCTGTCCAGTTCCTGATAGGGATAGGTTGCTGTATCTACTTTGCCCAGAACCTGTGTCAGCAGAGACAGCTCCGGCATAAAGTCAACCGGTACATCGCCAAGATCGAAATAAAGGGATACATAACCGATGCCGTTGGTAACGGTTTCGTGATAGACCACCGGAACCTTGGCCACAGTCTTGGGAATGTTGGACAGAGTGCGGCAACGACGCTTCAGATCCTTACGCTTTAAAGTAGGCAGCTTCTTCAGATCTTCCGGAGACTCTTCCTTCTGCTGGAAAGCCAGCAGGGCTTTTGTCTCGGAAACGATCCGGCTGATTTCCTCCTTGCTAAGGAATGATTTATAGGAAGCAAGCTGATCGGCCAAAGCTTTTTCATTCTTAGCAGCCAGACCTTTTTGGGGAATCAGGCATACTAATGCTGCATTCTTATTATCCAGGAAGCATTCCTTAACCAGCTGCTCGAAGTAACCCAACTGGCCCTTTTCCAAAGTCTTGCTGATTTCTTCCTTAAGTGAAGCATAATCATCCAGATTCTTAAGGGCTTCGAAGGGCATATTTTCGTCATACAACCAAG
>JAGHUB010000324.1 GCA_018065025.1 Candidatus Equihabitans merdae | reverse complement strand
GACATTTAAAGAGTCAGATACCCTGTCAGCCGGAAATGAGGTCGTGGTCTTTGACACCAGCTTTGGCAAGGTAGCTATCTGCATCTGTTATGATGTCCGCTTCCCGGAATTGATTCGTCTTATGGCTCTTAAGGGTGCCGGCATGGTTCTGGTTCCTGCTGCCTTCAATCACACCACCGGTCCCCTTCATTGGGAATTAGCTTTCCGTTCACAGGCCATGTACAATCAGGTCTTTATGGTGGGCACCTCATCAGCCTTGGATGAAAGCGCTTCCTATCATTCCTGGGGTCATACCATGCTGGCCGATCCTTGGGGTCGCGTGGTTCAGCAGATGGGAAAGGAAGAAGGCTATATTATTTCAGAAATTGACCTGTCTATGTTAGACCAGGTAAGAGAACAGATTCCCCTTCTCAAACATCGCCGGACGGATATTTATTCCCTGGATCTGAAAAAATAAGAATAATGGAAAGAATGCTTCTGCATTCTTTTGATGTCACTCCGCGACACGGCCCCCGATCACAGATCGGGGTAAATACAAAAAAAGACCGCAACCGTAGGTTGCGATCTTTTTTTAGATGGGCTACAGGGATTCGAACCTTGAAATGACGGAGTCAGAGTCCGTTGCCTTACCATTTGGCGATAGCCCAATGCGGAACAGGTGTTATTATAAGTGACTACGCTCCATAATGCAACCCCTAAATTATACTTTTTTTATTTTTCTATGATTTCCAGGTCTTTGCAAAATGGTGGCGCACGATCTTCTTGCTCTCATTTTACTCCCTTTTTGTTTTCTTTTGGGCTTTTTGGCGCCTTTACAGCCTTTTTTATGTCATTTCACCTGTCTTGACAGGTTCTTTATCAGGTACAAAAATTAGTTTCGTTGAATATCGCATTTTTCAGGTGTATAATCGAGAAAATATTTTGTAAACGGAGACGTCCTATGCGAGCCACAAACTTAACTTTACTTACTGACCTTTACGAACTGACCATGATGCAGGGTTATTTCAAAAACCCCACAGATGAGATCGTGGTCTTCGATGCATTCTATCGCAAGAATCCCTGCGACGGCGGTTATGCTATCGCCTGCGGTCTTCAGCAGGTTATTGAATACATCAAGGATCTGCACTTCTCTTATGACGACATCACCTATCTGAGAAGTCTCAACATTTTCGACAACGAATTCCTGAATTATCTTGCCGGATTCCATTTCTCAGGTGATATTTACGCCATTCCCGAAGGCACTGTCATGTTCCCCCGTGAACCCATGCTGAAAGTCGTTGCTCCTATCATGCAGGCTCAGCTGGTTGAGACAGCTATCCTGAACATTTTGAATCATCAGTCCCTGATCGCCACCAAGGCTTCCCGCGTCTGCTATGCAGCACAGGGCGACGGCATCATGGAATTTGGTCTGCGCCGTGCACAGGGTCCGGATGCCGGTCTCTATGGCGCCAGAGCTGCTGTCATCGGCGGCTGTATCGGTACTTCCAACGTCCTGACAGGCCAGATGTTTGACGTGCCGGTTCTGGGCACACATGCTCACTCCTGGATCATGAGCTTCCCCAGCGAATACGAAGCTTTCAAGACATACGCCAGCCTCTATCCGGATGCCTGCATCCTGCTGGTTGATACTTATGACACTCTGGGTTCAGGTGTTCCCAATGCTATCCGCGTCTTCAAGGAAATGCGCGAAGCCGGTATCAAGCCCAAACGCTACGGTATCCGTCTTGACAGCGGTGACTTGGCTTACTTGTCCAAGAAAGCTTATGAAATGCTTGCTGAAGCCGGTTTCGAAGATGCTACTATCTCCGCTTCTTCCGACCTGGATGAATATCTGATCAACTCCCTGAAACAGCAGGGTGCCAAGATCAACTCCTGGGGTGTTGGTACACGCCTGATCACATCCAACGACAATCCGTCATTTGGCGGCGTTTACAAACTGGCTGCTATCAAGAATGCCGGCGACGCCGAATTCACACCCAAGATCAAGCTGTCCGAGAACTCAGTCAAGATCACTAACCCCGGCAACAAGACTATTTTCCGTATCTATGATAAGGAAACAGGCAAGATCCGTGCCGACCTGATCTCTCTGGTAGGTGAAAGCTTCCCCGAAGACCAGGATCTGGTCATCTTCGATCCCAACGAAGTTTGGAAGAAGACCCGCATCAAAGCCGGTACCTTCACTGTTCGCGAACTGCTGAAGCCCGTCTTCATCGAAGGCAAATGCGTCTACGAAGACGATGCCACTACTATGGAACTGCGTCAGAGATGTCAGGAAGAACTCAACACTCTGTGGGACGAAACACGTCGTCTGGTTAACCCCCACGAAGTATACGTCGACCTTTCCGACGGTCTCTATGACATGAAGAAACAGCTCCTTAAGGAAATGACAAAGGATAAGTAAAATCACCAGTGCCCGATAAAATGTCTCTTCTTCGAGATGTCTTCGGTCACGATCACTTTCGCCCCGGTCAGGAAACCATCATTGATGCTTTGATAAATGGCACCGACGTGATGGCTATCCTGCCCACAGGCGGAGGCAAGTCCTTATGTTATCAACTCCCTGCCCTGGTCCTGCCGGGCATGACCATAGTCATCTCACCCCTGATCTCTCTCATGGAAGATCAGGTCTCTTCTTTAAAAATGCGCGGCGTTGCCGCTTATGCTTATCATTCTCATCTGTCATCTCGACAGCGTGCCCAACTCCAAGAGGCACTTGAACACCAGAAGATAAAATTGTTATATATTTCTCCTGAACGCCTGGCCAACGAGGCTTTTTTTAGTTGCATTTCTCGCTGTCACGTTTCTATGATTTGTGTGGATGAAGCACATTGTTTATCCCAATGGGGAGATGAATTTCGACCGGCATACAGAAAGATTGGAAAATTAATTCCGCGGTTGAATTCAACCACTCGCCCCGTTATCTGTGCCTTCACAGGCAGCGCCACCCCTCAGATTCGGGATGACATTATCGAGTCATTGGGTTTGCAAGATCCTCTCATTCTGGCTCACAGTTTTGATCGTCCCAATCTGTATTTCCAGACCATCCATACCGAAAAAAAGATGTCAGCGCTGATGCCCCTTCTGCAGAAATATCGGGGGCTCTGCGGCATTATTTACTGCCTGACGCGAAATAGTGTGGAAGCTTTGGCCATAGCTTTGAAGGAGGAAGCATTTCCCTGTCTTGTCTATCACGGCGGCATGGATGCGACTGAAAGACTGGCCAATCAGGAAGCCTGGATGAAAAGCAAAGGAAGGCTCATGATCGCCACCTCTGCTTTCGGCATGGGCATCGACAAGCCTGATGTACGCTTCGTCATCCATTATCAACTGCCCACCGACATGGAAAGCTACTACCAGGAAGCCGGTCGAGCCGGGCGAGACGGCAAACCATCGGATTG
>JAGHUB010000170.1 GCA_018065025.1 Candidatus Equihabitans merdae | reverse complement strand
CACATTTTTTGCTTCAAAATGCCTTTTATTTGGCAGAATAAGCTGCCCCGATCGTGCTCTTATATAGAAGGGAAATGTTACAAGTTGACATAATTTAAGTTTACATAAGAAAATCACAAAGGGCTTTGAAGCACAATATATAGTATTTTACTTTGAATATGTCTACAATATTTCGTAAATGTTACGAAATTTAAGAAAATACTTTGAAAGTATTAAAATTGATGTTATAATGTGGATGTTATGAAAAGTATATCTTTCTCTAAACAAAGAAAACGCATGCTCTCAGTTTTGCTGATTTCGGTAATGATTCTGGCATGTATCACTTCTGTATTCGCTGATACACAGTCGGAGATTCGAGACACCAAAGCTGCGTCGGATGCCGCTTCGGAGAGATTGAATCAGACCAATGATCAGATTGCAACTATGGAAGGAGAAAAGAGCAATCTGGAGGTTTACCTGACTGATCTGAAGAATCAGTTTACTATCCTGTCCGATTCATTGACCTCCATAAGTGACCAGATCGATGACAAGCACGCAGATGTAGAAAGGTCCAAAGCTGCCCATGAACGTGCAGCCTTGGCTGTAGAGGATCAGTATGCCGATATGCAGCTGCGCATTCAGTACATGTACGAGAATGGCACCAGTCTGCTTCAGACATTATGCTCAACAGAGAACTTTTCTGAGTTCCTGAATCGTGCGGATGAGATCCAGCAGATTCAGAACTATGACAGAGCGTGTCTGGAAGATTATAAGGAGACCTGCCGGGACGAACAGGCCAAGCAGGAATCTCTGGAGGCAGAAGAAGCTGATCTGCAAGGTTTGAAGGCTCAGCAGGAGGCTGCCCGGGCTCAGGTAGAGGAGCTGACTATCCAGACGGAAGAGAAGATTGCGGAATATACAGCCAACATCCATCAGCAATCAGCTGTAGCAGATGATCTCATTAACCAGATCGCTGTACAGCAGAATCGTCTGAAAGAGTTAGAAGCCAAGGAAGCAGAAGAAGAGGCCAATCGACGGGCCGTTCAGGCTCCGGCAGAAGCAAGTACACCGAATGAAGAGACATTAGACCAGTCATACGGGTCCATGCAGAGCATCGGTAGGTGTACGCTGACGGCTTACTGTAACTGTGCTCGCTGCGGTGGTGTCAAGAATGCCTATGGGCCTACCGCAAGTGGTGTCTATCCGGTAGAAGGCCGTACTGTTGCCATGGGTGGTGTACCATTTGGTACCAAACTTCTGATCAATGGTCACGTCTACGTCGTTGAAGATGAAGGAACTCCTTTCCGTCACGTGGACATCTATTTTGAATCTCACAGCGAAGCCGATGACTTCGGTCTGCAGTACGCTGAAGTATATATTGTGAATTAAGAGATAACCTCTCCCATGCTCAGGCGTGGGGGAGGTTCTTTGCATTAATCAGGAACCTTTATTCTATGTAAACCACAAAATCTGTCGGGGCGCGCAGTTTGCTACCCCTCGGAGGCAGAGCAGTTGTCTTTGGCAAAATATTACGCGTTGACATAATTTGGGTTTACATAAGTTTTTGCAAATGAGATAAAAAGCACAATATCTTGTATAAGTGCATAAAATCCATATCTATATTTCGAAAATGTTACAAAATTTAAAAAACACTTTGAAATTATTACAGAAAATGTTATAATGCAGTAGTTATGAAAAGTATATCTTTCTCTAAACAAGGAAAACGCATGCTCTCAGCTTTGATGATCATGGTGATGTCTTTCCTGTGTATCACATCGGTTTCAGCCGATACACAGTCAGATATCCGTGACACCAGGGCTGCTCAGGATGCCGCACAGGAGAGACTGGATCAGGCCAATAGCCAGATAGCTGCCATGGAAGGAGAAAAGAGCAGTCTGGAAACATATTTAGCCGATTTGAACTCACAGTTAACAGCACTGTCTGATTCTCTGTCTACTCTTGCAACGCAGATTGAGGAAAAGAATGTGGAAATCGAGATGACTAAAGCTGCCCATGAACGTGCTGCTTTAGCCGTAGAAAACCAGTATCAGGATATGCAGACCCGTATTCAGTATATGTATGAGAATGGCACGGGTCTTCTTCAGACATTGTTCTCTGCAGACAATCTGACTGATTTCCTGAATCGCGCTGATGAGATCCAGCAGATTCAGGCTTATGACAGAAGCTGCCTGGCAGACTATAAAGAGACCTGTCGTGATGAAGAAGCCAAGCAGGCTTCTCTTGAGGCTGAGGAAGCCGAGATGGAAGGTCTTAAAGCTCAGCAGGAAGCTGCTCGGGCTCAGGTCCAGGAACTGGCAACCCAGACAGATGCTAAGATTGCGGAATATGCCGCTTTGATCGATGATCAGAATTCTGTCGCTGCAGATCTGCGTAACCAGATTGCAGCTCAGCAGCAGCGCATCCAGGAACTGGAAGCTCAGGCTGCCGCTGAAGAAGAAGCCAGACGTAAAGCTGCTGAAGAAGAAGCTCGTTTAGCAGCTGTAGCTGCCCAGAAAGCCGCTGAGGAAGAGGCTGCCAAAGCTGCCGCTGCTGCCTCACAGGAAGCCACAAGTAAGACAAGTGAACCAGCTGCCGAATCTGTGGCTAACGTAGAAACAGCCCCCAGTGGTTCCGGTACCTATCTTGGTAATTTCACTCTGACAGCCTATTGTGCCTGCAGTAAGTGCTGCGGTAAGTATGCCAACGGCAGAACAGCCAGCGGTACCACCGCCACAGAAGGCAGAACAGTAGCCATGGGTGGCGTACCTTTTGGCACAAAGCTTCTGATCAATGGTGTGGTCTATACCGTTGAAGACCGTGGTACAGGCTATGGCCATGTCGATATCTTTATGAATTCTCATAGTGCCTGCCTGCAGTTTGGCCTGCGTCATGCTGACGTTTACCAGGTCGGTTAAAAAATTAAAAAGAGTCTTGACTTTTTAAAGCTGTACTTATATAATCATCTTTGCTGTGTAAGACAGCTATCGATGCGTGGCTCAGTTTGGTAGGGCGCTGCGTTCGGGACGCAGAGGCCGCAGGTTCAAATCCTGTCGCATCGACGAACGAATGAGGTTCCGAAGGAACCTCATTTTTTTTTATCATTTAGGTACATTTCTGAAAGGGTTTTTTGGTATCATGAGTAAGACAAGCAAGCAATCGATGGCAGTGATCATGGGCGTATCCTTCGTATGGTTTACGACTCATTTTGGTGGGGGCTTCGCTTCCGGCGCGCAGCTTTTCAGCTATTTTGGCAGATTCGGCGCCTTATCGCTGCTGATGCCGGTTCTTGCCATGCTTTATAACGCGGTTTTCTTTGGCTATGCCCTGCATTTTGCCAGGAAACATAACGTTTATGATTATCGTTCCTACAACAATGCCTTTTATGGTAAGTTTGCCCCGGTATTCTCTAATCTCTTTGAGATCATTTATCTTGTTACCATGTGTTTGGCTCCCTCAGTTGCCTTTGCTACAGGCGGTGCCACATTAAGTGAAGTGACCGGCATTCCCTATATGATCTGCACCATCATTATCGGGGTATTTATTTTTATTATTGCCATTTACGGAACCGGCTTAGTGCGCAAGGTTTCCTCTGTTCTCTCAGTGGTGATCATCGTTGGTCTGATGCTGGTTTACATTCCTAATATTGCCGTGGGCTTTGGCGCTATCACAGAAGCTGTGAAGGCCAGCAGCTTTGATGGCATTACCGTGAGAGAGGCTCTTTACAGTGCTTTCCTCTACGGCAGCTTCCAGTTGATCAACATCGCTGTCTTTATTCAGCATGCGGAATCCTTTGAGAAGCCGGCAGATGCTAAGAAGAGTATGGGCATCGGTTTTGTTATTAATGCGATTATGATGGTAATCGTTTCGCTGGGTCTTCTGAGCGTGTCACAGAATCCTGAAATCGCACAGCAGAGTGTTCCCACGTTGTTTATGGTGAAAAATGGTGTGGGTGCTTCCTTTATGACACCCATCATTTCTATTCTGATCATACTCGGAGCTGTAACCACCGCGGTAAATATGGTAGCGGCTATGGTTAAGCGTATTACTGCCGGCATAGCGAGAAGAAAAGACAAGCAGAATAGTGAAGGCAGTAAGAATATCAAAACCACTATTATTGTGGCCCTGATCTGCTGTCTGGTGGATTTCGGAATCGCCCAGTTTGGTTTGCTGACCCTGGTAAAACAGGCCTACAGTATGCTGGCTTATCTGGAGATACCGGTTATTCTGATTCCTTATCTGATTCATATGTTTTACACAAGATTTGGTAAAAAAGAGGTGACAAAATGAAGCTGGAAAACTATGAAATGCATTTGCCCAGTTATTCTATCGGTGGTGACTGTTACAAAAAGATTCCCGGTGTATGTAAGGATTACGGCAGCAAGATCCTTGTGATCGGTGGGGAGAAGGGCATTCGTTCAGCTATCGATAAGATCCGTGCAGCTATCGAGGGAACAGATCTGCATATCATCGGTATAGAATTATTCGGCAAAGACTGCACCTATAAAACAGTAGAGAAGCTGCGCAGTCTTTCCATCTATCATGAGGCTGATATGGTATTTGCCATCGGCGGCGGTAAAGCTGTGGATACCTGCAAGTGCCTTTGCATCGATGATGACAAGCCCATCTTTACTTTCCCCACCATTGCGTCCAATTGTGCCGCTACAACGTCGGTCTCCATTATGTACAACGAAGACGGCACATTCCTGAAGCCGCATTTCTTCATCCGTCCAGCTATGCATACCTTTATTGATACGGATGTTATTGCCCAATCTCCGGCAATCTATATGTGGGCCGGCATTGGTGATACCTATGCCAAATACTACGAATCTACCATTTCTTCCAGAGATGAGAATCTGGAACACTATACAGCTCTGGGCGTCAATATCAGCCAGATGTGTAAAGATCCGGTTTTGAAATACGGCAAGAAAGCCTATGAGGATCAATTGAACGGCAGAAGCTCTTATGAACTGGAGCAGGTGGTCCTGGCCATCGTCGTTACAACCGGTCTTGCCTCTATTTTCCTGACCAGAGATTTTACGCCTGATTACAACAGCGGATTGGCCCATGCTATTTTCTATGCACTGACACGCTATCCGGTTATTGAAGAGAAGCATTACCATGGTGAGGTGGTGGGCTTCGGTATTCTTTTTGCCCTGCTGTGTGATCAGGATTATGAGGCCTTTGAGCAGATCTACCGCTTCAATGAGAGTATTGGTCTCCCGGTCAAATTAGAGGATGTAGAAATAACGGAGGATCAGTTCAGACAAATCCTGCCTGAACTTCCCGGCATGTCAGACGTACGTCATTATCCCTACGCTGTATCTGTGGAAATGATGGAAGACGCCTGGAAAAAGCTAGACGCATTTGCCGCCGGCAGAAGCATAAACTGATCAAAGTTTTACCTGGATGATTAGTGAGGACCAAGACATGAATAAAGTCGTTATGAGACACCGGACAACCAGCAAGCAAAGCAAGAGGCATCCGTTTGGGCGACACGCTGCCCGTCTTCTGATCCTGCCGGCTATACTTTGCTGTCTCTTTCTGGCGGGCTGTAAGCAGGAGCCTGTTATAGAGTCACAGTCAGGCAGCTGCGGCGAGAATCTGACCTGGGATTACGACAGCAAGTCTCAGATCTTGACCATCGAAGGCAGCGGCGATATGGATGTTGACACCTATGTCTGGTCCAGAATTCCTATTAAAGAAGTGGTATTCCCGGAGGGGCTCACTAGCATTGGTGACGATGTTTTCTATGGAAATGCCCAGATGACGGCACCTTTGCATTTTCCTTCCACTTTGAAGACCATTG
>JAGHUB010000395.1 GCA_018065025.1 Candidatus Equihabitans merdae | reverse complement strand
ATCATTACATCCATCCCCATCAACATCTATCTCTATCTGCGATTCCGACAGATTCCTGAAGAGACTTTAGAAGCTGCTCCCAATAGCATATGAATCAGGCATCCGCCTACAGCTATGGATATCAGGTAGATCAGATGTCCTGCGCCATCTCCAAGAAGGTCCGCTATATCTGAGAAGACCACCTGGGTCATCTTGTAATGAGGGCTGATGTAGAACATGTTGATAATGCCGTAAGGGTGAAATGCCAGATTAAAACACGTGGCTACGGCGGCTGTCAGTCCAAACAGAGCAATAGTTCCGGGCAGATTTCTGACGGAAAATGTTCCGGACTCTGAAAACTTATCGGGCTCAGAAAATGAGCGAGTCTCGTTTCGCCATATCAACAATGCCATAACCACCATCAATATATGCCAAATATAACTGTGAACAGTCAGAATAGGCAGCTCATAATGCATGCCACTTTGATCAGCGAAGGCGAAGATGCCTCCCAGCAGGCCAAAGTCTGCCAGATAGGCTGCAAGCACCTTGGAAAAACTTTGACCTCTTGAAGATGATAAAGGAGCCAACTGGCTTTTCATGTGTCCATCGACCCAATCTCCACCCCAGCGGCCCTGCTTATTTTTCAAGCACACATACAGAGGCAGGAAGTAGATGGGCATGGAGCAGAGCTGAAAGGGGAAGTACCACCACTGGTATTGACCATAAGTAACTGTCAGCAAGATCTGCTTGATGATTTCGGACACAGGAAAGAAAACGGCAAGTACCGTCAATATTTTTCCCTCGATATCTTTATCCACCTTGTGAATTCTTTGAATCACCTTTATCCACCTTACGGATTCTTCAGCCATCCTTCATCCACACTGGGCTTGATCAGATTGTTGAAAGCATGCTGCCACAGTTCCTCTGAGCCGGAGGCTGTGTGGCGATTGCGGCCCAGAACCTGACTCAGATGGATACCATTTTCCAGCCAGGAACGACCATTGGCAGCTACGTTAAGGATAAGGGGCTGTATGTTGTCCATAGTCCGGGCAAATCTTGCCTCCGGAGTCTTCTGCTCTTCAAACTCAAGCCACAGATCCATGTATTTCCTGGCCTGATCTTCCGGCAGCATATTGTAGATACGCTTGGCTGCCTTCATTTCCCGCTCCGCCTGACTGGCCTTGCCATTTTCATCGTAGGCATAGGTATCGCCGGCATCGATTTCCACCACGTCATGCATCAGTACCATGGCCACTGTATGAAGCACATCAATAGGTTCGTTGGCGTACTCTGACAGAAGCAAGGTCATGATAGCCAGATGCCAGGCATGTTCTGCATCATTTTCTTTACGCTGTCCGTCGGACAGATAGTTCTGACGACCGATGAGCTTCTCTTTGTCCAGTTCCAGGGCAAATGCCATCTGGCGTTCCAGACGATTTCGGGTATCCACCTGGACCGGTGTTGACTGATTGTCTGATTTATCCTTACCTGTACTCTTCCGTTCCACCTTGGGACGGCCGTATTTGCCGGGAACGCTGTCCAAAATCATGCCATCCGGCCATTCATGTTTCTCACGAAGGCGGGCCGATTCAGCATCCAGGAATTCCCGGGCATGAGCAGGCAGAGGAATGGTGGATATTTCATCTTCCTGAAAATCGCAGACATGAATGCCTGTGTTGCTGTTTAAGAAAACCAGATCAAATTGAACTTCCCTTCCCATCTGAGAGTGCTTCATGTAGTCGAAGAGACCTTTAGGATTCACCTTCTCTGTGACATTGGGATGAAGATACAGATAGAGGCTATTAACAGGCAGTTTTATATAATTGGTGTTCAGCTTGTTAAGTTTCTCATCAAAACGAACCTTAGCCTTGCGGATCCAGTCAGACTCACGACGTTCGTCCGGCAAAATTGCCCAGAAACGATCATTATAAAAATGCAGACGTTCCCCATAACGGGCATAGACATTTTCCGGCAACTCTGCACTGGTACAGCCCAAATATTTTTCGATGACACTTTCAGCCTGACCATCCTCCGGCAGCAGGGCCTGGCTGACTTCCATGCCAAGTCCCATTTCTTCATTGATCCAGTCCGGGGACTCAGACTTGCGGAAACCGCTGCGGTATTCCGGCCACAGGTATTTCAGAGAAATAACTGCATATATTTCATTTAAGAGCTTTTCATAAGCCATACCGTCAGTCCTCCCACTGGCTTTCCGGTACCAGACCGCCGCCGGTACCCCATGCGATATGAGTGGCATTATCCATCTTATCTAAAAGATCATGGTCTTCAAGATAGGCACGCCATGCTGAAGTCTGATTCTGCTCTACACCGTCATTACAAGATCCCATCATAGCTGCACCCAGGAATCCGGCACAGGCTGATGGTTCAAGACGGATGCCTTCTGTCTGCCACAGGGCTTTGCGGTAGACTTCCATCTGCTCGTCGGACAAGGTGTATGCGCCTGACATAAGGGGCTCCATCATACGGCAGGTAAAGCCTGAGGCTCTGCCTACAGCCAGGCCATCGGCGATAGTTCTGCCACCCAGTCCAATATCAGATGTACTGATCTGATCCTGCTTGCCGCTTGCCATAGCCAAGGTCATGCAAGGCTGTTCAAGAGGTTCAGCGAAGAAGCAGTGAACATTGTTGCCAAATTTTTGTTTCAGGCCAAATGTGATACCGCCGGGAGCTCCCCCTACCCCGCAGGGCAGGTAGACGAAAAGAGGATGATCCTTGTCCACCAAAATATTTGCCTTGCTAAACTGTACGGCCAGACGGACCGCTGCTGTGGAATAACCGAAGAACAGTTCTTCAGAGTTTTCGTCATCCACAAAGAAACTCTTCTCATCAGCTTCAGAGGCTTTGCGGCCCGCTGCCACTGCACTGCTATAGTCGCCATCGTATTCCACAACAGTGACGCCTTCAGAGCGGAGAAGATCCTTCTTCCACTGTTTAGCATCTGAGGACATGTGGATAATGGTGCGGAAACCGAAGCGAGCAGCTGTTCTGCCGATACTGATTCCCAGATTGCCGGTGGAGCCTGCCTGAATGGTGTACTGACCGAAGAATTCCTTCATTTCCGGGGAGGCCAGCTTTTCGTAGCTTTCCCCGGGCATCAGAAGTCCCGCTCTCTGAGCCAGTACCTCTGCCAGTTTCATGACTTCGTGAATGCCGCCTCTGGCCTTAACAGAACCGGCCACCGGCAGACGAGCATCGTCCTTCAGGAAGAGACGTCCCTTCATAGGCAGCCCTTCTTTTTCAAACCAGGCCTGCATCTTGGGAATAGGAATCAGAGGAGACTCGATGACACCCTTCTTCTCTGCCGTTTCGGGAAATGTTTTGGCCACAAAGGGAAGGTAGCGCATGAAGCGATTTTGAGCGGCCCGGACATGAACATACCCAAAGCCCTCCAGCTTAAATGCCGGTTCCACCTGAATCAGATCCGGATTCAGCCAAAGTGTCTCCTTGCGGTTCTTCAAATCTTCAATGATGTCATGATTCTTATCTGCCATAATATTATTATCTCCTCACGGATAATGGATGCTTTCCCCATATCTCCGGTTATTTGAAAATATTGGTATTGAATATTTGTATTAATCTTAAACCCTACTCTAATAATACACTTGTTTGCCCCTCATCGCCACGATGGTTTCCTATACCATAAGAAAAGCAGCCCGTCGGGCTGCCCTTCTTACAAAGGATTTAATTTGGAGATATTTTACTTACATGGCTTCTGTCATTTATTCGGCTTCAACTGTGACAGCTTCTTCCGGATTGGTGACTGTTGCATCAATGAGGTTTGTGTTGTTGAGGACTACATTTTCATTGATGACTGCACCT
>JAGHUB010000259.1 GCA_018065025.1 Candidatus Equihabitans merdae | reverse complement strand
TCGTAACCGATACCTGTGGGACGATAGAAGACAGCGTCTTTAATCTCATCCGGCAGATACTGCTGGTCCACATAATGATTGGGATAATCATGGGCATACTTGTAGCCTACCGCCTTCTCCTCATCCCCATAGCCATTGGCGTGGATGTTCATGAGATGGCCGGGCACAGAGGTGCGCTTCTCCCGCACTGAGCGGAAAGCTTCTCCGATGGCCTTGTAAGAGGCATTGCTCTTGGGAGCTGTAGCCACATAGATAGCCGCCTCAGCCAGGGGAATTCTGGCTTCTGGCATACCTACTCGTTCCACGATCTGGGCAGCTGCAGCTGCTACCACGATAGCCTGAGGATCGGCCATACCCACATCCTCTGAAGCGCAGATCATGATACGTCTGGAGATAAACTTGATATCTTCACCGGCTTCCAGCATCTTAGCCAGATAATAAACGGCAGCGTCCGGATCGGAGCCTCGCATACTCTTGATAAATGCTGAAATAGTATCGTAATGCTGGTCACCATTTTTATCATAGTGAACGGCGCGCTTCTGAATACAGTCAGCTGCGGTATCCAGGTCGATAACAATACGGCCGTCAGCATCCGGATCTGTTGTTAACACAGCCAGTTCCAGTGCATTCAATGCCGTACGGGCATCGCCGCTGGCTGCATCGGCCAGAAATGCTTTGGCTTCCGGCAGAAGTTCTGCTTTAAAAGAACCCAGACCCTTATCTTTATCGGTGATAGCACGTTCCAGCAGGGTCTCGATATCCTCTTTGGTCAGAGGATGTAATTCGAAAATAGTGGAACGGGACACCAAAGCGGAGTTGACCTCAAAATAAGGACTCTCTGTGGTGGCACCGATCAGAATAATGGTGCCGTCTTCTACAAAGGGCAGCAGATAATCCTGCTGGGCTTTATTGAAGCGATGGATCTCATCGATGAGGAGGATGGTCTTGCGGCCATAGCCACCCATGGTACGCTTGGCGTCTTCCACCACCGCTTCCATATCCTTCTTGCCGGATGTGGTGGCATTGATCTGACGGAAGTCTGCGTGGGTAGTATGGGCGATGACCTGAGCCAGTGTGGTCTTACCTGTTCCGGGAGGTCCATAGAAGATAACGGATGAGAGCTTGTCCGCTTTGATTGCACGATAAAGAAGCCGCCCCCGGCCAATGATGTGCTGCTGCCCCACAACTTCTTCCAAAGTTTCGGGGCGCAGTCTTGACGCAAGCGGCGACTCCTTCTTAAGTGTCTGTGTTTTTACGTAGTCAAACAGGTCCATTAATTAAGCCAGTTTGGACTTGGCGATTTCTGCCAGAGCGGCGAAACCTTCCTTGTCGTTAACAGCCATTTCAGCCAGCATCTTTCTGTTGATGTTGATGTCGGCAACCTTCAGACCGTGCATGAACTTGCTGTAGCTAAGACCGTTCATACGGCAAGCAGCGTTGATACGAGTGATCCACAGTTTGCGGAAATCTCTCTTTCTCTGTTTGCGGCCGGCGAACTGAGCTGTCAGGGCACGCATAACAGACTGCTTAGCTACACGATACTGTTTTGATCTGGCTGCATAGTAACCTTTAGCCAGCTTTAATACGCGATTATGTCTTTTCTTGGCGTTTACGCCACCTTTAATTCTTGCCATTTCTTCCTTCCTCCCTTAATTACAGATACGGTAAAATCTTCTTCATTACCTTTGCGTTTGTTGCATCTGTGATGGTGGCCTTTCTCAGGTTTCTCTTTGTCTTACGAGATTTCTTTGTCAGAATATGGCTCTTGAAAGCTTTCATTCTTTTTAATTTACCGGTACCGGTTTTTGTGAAGCGCTTTGCAGCAGCTCTTTTTGTTCTCATCTTAGGCATGATGTATTTTCTCCTCTCTTGGTTTTGTTACTTCTTGGGTGCTAAAAACATCGTCATGAAACGGCCTTCCATCTTGGGAGCCTTATCTACAGCAGCGATCTCGGAAAGCTGAGCAGCGAAATCATCCATCATAGGCTTGGATTCGGAAGTGTGGGCCATCTCTCTGCCACGGAAGCGGATGCTGACCTTAACTTTGTTGCCTTTTTCGATAAACTTCTTCGCGGCGGCCACTTTAACATTAAGATCGTTGGTGTCAATGTTGGGTGACATACGAATCTCTTTGACTTCGATGACCTTCTGCTTCTTACGGGCATCTTTCTCTTTACGGCTGAGTTCATAACGATACTTACCGTAATCGATGATCTTGCAGACAGGCGGTGCTGCCTTAGGTGCGATCTTAACCAGATCTAATCCTGCTTCATCGGCCAGTGCCTGAGCTTCTCTGGCTGACATGATGCCAAGCTGTTCTCCGTCGGCCCCGATCACACGAACCTCGCGGTCCCTGATCTGACCATTAATCATTAAATCGCTAATGCTGTTACCTCCCTCGCATTACCCGGAACCATCTTCCGGCTGACACAAAAAAATAAGACGGACATAATCGTATCCGTCTCTGCTGATCAGGGTCTTCCCCTGCTATCTTCAGTATTAACACACGGTCACTAAAGGCGTGCCGAGGTGAGAGCGGATACTCTTCTTTGTTTTCGAACTACTATAATCTAGCACACAGGCAAGGTCACGTCAAGCATACTTTCTCATGTTTTGGCTTAAATACGTCATTTTTCCGGCTTCATGACCGATTCCCGGATTCTTTGCCCTGGTGCTTTGACATGCATCTGTAAATTCGTGTCAATTCCGTGTCTTTTGGAATAATAGCAGAAAATGTGTTATGATGCACTTTGCGAATATTTCTGTGAGACTATCTCAAAGGAGGTTACTTTATATATGAAAGAAACCCTTAACAAATTACTTCAGAATAAAAAGGCCCTGGCAGGCATCGGTGCCCTGGTGGTCATTGTAGTCATCGTTCTGGCGGTAGGCCTTGGCAAAAACAAAGCTGCCTCTTCGGAAAATGCTGCCGAAGGCAGTAATGACTCTACAATCTCTGCTGACGTCAATGCCGATTCCTCCAATTCATCCGACTCCTCCGATTCAGAAAATGCTTCAGAACCGGAAGAAACACCTCTGGCAGGGGACTATTTCGATGAAAATACCCCTTCTGCTGATGAAGGTGAGGCTCATGCTTCAGAAGGCCTCAATGTACCGGCCGGTGCTGCCGTCAGCATTCCTGCCGATGCCGTTTCCGGAAAACTGGGAGAAACTTACAGCATTACCTCCGGCAATCACTTCACTTTGACCATCGATGATATCAGTTATACAAATGCCCGCTCCTTCCGCGATGCCAACAAGGTTCTGGGTGTCACCTTGACTTACCACAGCAACGACTGGGACGGCTTTATGCTGGGCCAGATCAATTTCGCCCTGCTGGATCAGGATGGTGTAGCTCCTCCGGTCTACTACTTCAACGCAGATATGGGTTCCCAGTATAACTTCAGCCCTGTAGGTCCCGGCAGTTCCCATACTGTCACCCTGGGCTTCACAGCTGACAACGTCAAGGATCACGTCACCTTGATCTATGAAGACATGTACGACAGTGAATATATCTACATGACCTGGAATGCCAACGTATAAGAACAGCTTCCCTCGAAATCATTGATTGAGGCAAATGTCTGCCTGTGTGCAAGCACCCACAGCCATGAAAGCACATCATACACAAAACGGGATGCAACTCAGATGAAGTTGTATCCCGTTATTTTTATTTCTCTATAAAGCTGATTCAGGGATTATTTATTCTTCTTACCCTGTTTGCCCTGCTTACCCTGTTTGTCTTTGTCATCCTGGGGAGCATTGGGACGGATAGTCTTTTCAGCGATTTCCTTCTGAACATCAGCGATGAATTCATCCAGATTGCGTGTACCTTCGTCGCCTAAGAAACGAGAGCGGATGGAAGCGGCATTGCCGTCTTCAGCTTCGTTCTGACCAAC
>JAGHUB010000251.1 GCA_018065025.1 Candidatus Equihabitans merdae | reverse complement strand
GCCTATGCCGCTCCCTACGTTAACCGCATCGATGGTCTGTCCCAGGATGGTGTGGCTGTGGTCAAAGCTATGCAGGACATCATCGACAACAACGGCATGATGATCGAACTTCTGGCCGCCAGCTTTAAAAATACAAGACAGGTCATGGAACTCGCCCAGTACGGTATCGGCGCCGCCACATGTCCCCCGGATGTCATCGAAAGACTCCTCTTCAACGACTCCGTCAATGCAGCTGTGGCCGCCATGAACCGCGACTTCCACACAGCCTACGGGGCTGACACCTATATGGGTTAATCCACTCCAACATTTCGGGTATAAAAAGATTTCCGAATGCTTCGGATAATAAAATTAATATAGACTATCTCAAAAAAGACATTTTCCGCATGGAAGATGTCTTTTTTTTAACACATAGACAATTTTTATCCACCTACCTAAGAGGTAGGTATTGACAGCAAATAACCATCCTTGTATATTTCATATATACCCACCTGGTTAGTGGGTGATTATATAATAACGCAGACTACAGCGGTAACCTTTCGAGGTATGACGGTGCAGAGCGAAAAAGAAGGAGTATTACAATGAATGGTTATGAAAGAACAGTAAAATTCGTCAAAGGCGAACCCGTCGATCACCCGCCCTTTATGCCTCTGGCAATCGAGTGGGTCTCCCGTCAGTGTGGTCTCGATTATCGTGACTTCATCTATAAGCCCGACGTCCGTTCGAAGGCTTATCTGGAGATCACAGATCGCTACGATTTTGATGCCATCCTGCCGGACGCAGACTTCTCCGAACAGTTAGAAGACTTCGGCCAGATTCCCGTCTGGAAAGAAAGCGTCGGCTACGCCGTAGAACCCATCATCAACAGCAAAGAAGATCTGGACAAATTAGTCATTCCGGAGATCAAGCCCGGTACCCGTCAGGGCAATCGTATCGAAATCATCAAGACCATCGCCGCTGCCAAGAAAAAAGAAAAATATATCTTCGGTATCTGCGTCGGTCCCTTCACAGAATACTGTAATGCCAGAGGTCTGAAGAAGGCCATGAAAGAAATGATCAAAGATCCCGATACCCTGCGTAAAGGCATGCAGATCTTCTTCGAAAACGGCATGAACTTCATCAAAGCTCAGATGGAAGCCGGTGCTGATGGTATCCAGATCGTAGAACCCAACTGTTCTCTGATCTCCCCCAAATTCTACGAAGAAAACATCATGCCCCTCCACAAGGCCATGGTTGATGAGATCCAGAGTCATGAAAATGGCTTCGCCCGTATTCACGTCTGTGGTGATACCGCTCATCTGATGCCTTACACACTGGGCACCGGTTCTCATATCGTAGATGCCGATTCACAGGTAGACCTTGCCAAAGTCGCACCTCTTCTTGGTGCAGAACAGGTCTTCTGCGGCAACATGAACACAGCTGACGAGCTGTTGAACGGCACACCGGACATTTTCCCGGAAGCCGTTCAGAGAAGAGTTGACGCCACCAACAACCGCATCATCCTCTGCTCAGGTTGTGACGTTCCTCCCGCATCACCGGCAGAAAATATCCAGGCTTTCCATGACGCAACCGTCAATGCCCGTCAGCCGGAATAATCGAGAAATAGTTTTAAAGCATCAAATTAAGGAGTTTTACAATGGAAAATAATACAGTTGAAACCTTGCAGGCCGGCAAGATCGGTAAAGGCGAAGTCGTTGTTATGGCTGTAGCCGGTGCCGCCCCCGTTATGTGCGTCGGTGGTTCTATGGGCACCTATCTTGGTATGACCGGTACAGGCGTGGCTCTGGCTGTCGTCCTGGCCACCATCCTTCTGGTCATCATCGGTTTAAGCTACGGCTCATTGGCCGAAAAATGTAACAGCTGCGGCGGTACTTACGCTTATGTCGCAACCATCCTGGGCAAGACACCCGGTCTTTGGACACTCTTCGTCTACTATGGTGTTATGGCCACAACAGCTGCATGTCCTCCCGTCATCTTTGCCATCTACCTGAATTCACTGACAGGTATCCCCATCATCGTAGGCTGGGCAATCTTCGCCGCCCTGATGATCCTTCTGACCACACTTGGTACAGAACTTTCTACAAAAGCCCTGGTCATCATCTTCATCGCTGAGATGGCAGCCTTCATCATCCCCGGTATTCGCTGCATCACCCTTTCTGCTGAAGGCTTCAATATGAGCACGTCCCTCACCAATGCCTTTGCTCCCAGCCCCAAATTCGGCATGGCGGGCATCTTACTGACAACACTGACATGGGTATGGTCCTTCGTTGGTTATGAAGCTCCTGCTTTCATGGGTGAAGAAGTAAAGGGCGGTGCCAAATCCGTTAAGTTCGCCATCCCTGTTTCTGCCGTCCTGTGCGGTATCATCTATGTCATCAGCTGCTGGCTTTGGACAGCTACCATGACACCGGAACAGATGGAAGCTCTGGCCAACAACGGTGATGCTCTGGCTGCTTATTGCACAATGCTGGGCTATGGTTCCGGTGCCACTCTGGTCAGCATCGGCGTTATGCTGGCTGCTCTGGCTTGCGGTCTGGCCTTCTATCAGATGATGCCCCGTTTCCTTTATGACCAGGCTCGTAAAGGCATCCTCAGCAAAAATGTTGCCAAGCTCAACAAGAAGCAGGTTCCCTATGTAGGCATGATCATTTACGCTGTTGTTTCCTTCTTCACCACTATGTATGCCGGTTACGCTTACGGTGGTCCGGAAATCTTCGGTTCTCCCCTCTTTGACGGCGTCAACGACTGGTTCGTTGTTATGGCTGTCTGTGCAACTTCTTCTTATGCTCTTGTCTGTATCGGTCATATCAAAGATGCCGCCAAAGACAACAGCCTGAAGGGCATTATCCAGGGCAAGATTCTGCCGGCTATCGCTGCAGCAGTTATTGCCTACATCATTATCTTCACTATTGGCGCCAAGTACCTCCTTGTTACATTGGTCATCTACGCTGTAGCTCTGGTACTGGCATTGATCTTCCGCCAGAAGAAGGGCTTAGATATGACATAATATCTCTCCCTATTCTCCCCTTTCATAGAAAAGTCCCGCTGATGACTGCATCAGCGGGATTTTTTAGTTCATTATTGTTTTAACCAATTACACTAAATTGATCGGCGATGGCCGAGAAGATAGGCTCTTCTGTGGCGGCATTGGAGGCCGATGTCCAGAAGGACAGGCGATAGTAATTGCTGCCGTCTTCCAGTGTGTAGACCACATACAGGATGCTTTGGCCTTCATAAGTTGCAGTAAAGCGACTCTTGTAACCGTGGAGACCACCCTTCACAGTGGTGATCTCTACTGCGGACTCGATCTGAGCATTTTCAAAGGATGT
>JAGHUB010000352.1 GCA_018065025.1 Candidatus Equihabitans merdae | reverse complement strand
ACAGAGATGGAAGAGAAGTCCATCGTTCTGGAATAAGCAAGATAGAAAGACCGGATCATAAGAACTGAATAAAGAATCTGAAAACAAAGCCACCCATCGATGCAGACCCTTGCAGGTTTGAATCAATGGGTGGCTTTTTGAAATGTGAGATCGGATATTAGATCATAGTTATCAATCGGTGGGACGCTGATAGAAGCGACCGCTTAAATGGTTGGTGACGATGGTGTTGATGAAGGCCTTGGGGTCTGCGGATTTCACAGCATTGATGACCTTGTGGGTCTCGGCAGAGGAGACCACAGAATAGACAACACCTCGCGGGCAATGTTCGTAAGCACCTTCACCATCCATGATGGTAGCCCCGTGATGGCTGGCGGCACTGATGGCGTCGCAAACCTCAGTGGGATAATTGGTGACGATGAAGAGCGTATGCTTCTGATATTTCTTATAAAGCAAGTGCAGTACCTGGGTAGATACATACTGGAAAACGATGGAGTAGAGAGCCTTGTCCCAACCAAACAGGAGACCTGCACAAGTAAGGATAGCAGCGTTGATGCCAAGAACCAGATTGAAGGAATCCATGCCTTTTCTGTTGGAAAAATAGATGGCGATGAAGTCCGTACCGCCGGATGTAGCATCCACATTTAAAACCAGACTGATGGCCAGACCATTGATCATGCCGCCGAAAATAGTAGCCAGTAGAATATCGTTGGTAATAGGAATGGGCGGAATCAGGTCAGTGAAGAAGCCGGTCAGGAAGATCATGACACAGGAATATAAAGTGAAATGCTTGCCGATAAAGCGGAAACCGATATAGATGGGAATCGCATTGATGGCAACATTCAAAACGGTATAGGGAAGCTGAATATGCAGGAACATGTCAAAGGCCTGCTGAATAAGCAGGGTAAGACCTGTAGCGCCCCCCGGGAAAAGGTCGGCATTTCTGACAAAGACACGGATATTCAAAGCCATGATGGCGGCAGCCATCACGATGACAGCGATACGAGCCAGCTGAGAAAGCAGCTTGTGCTGGGCGTTGTTATTAACTTCTAACGTGGCAAGAAGATCACTCATTTAGCGATTAACCTTTCACTTTCAAGAAGGGAAAAATTTGATTTAAAGGACAATTCCCTTCCGCATGCCATAGTATATGCCTGCACACATACAAGGTCAAACTGTTTAAATCAGTGTTTGTCACAGTAAAAATACTGTGGTATAAACGAGGATAGAAGGACAAAAAATCAAATCTGCCCATAAGAAGAAAGTGAAAAGATCCTATGAATTATCAGGCCATGGAATACTTTAAAGCAGCTGCGGAAGAGGGAAGCTTTACAGCCGGAGCCCGGAAGCTGCATATCACCCAACAGACCTTAAGTGCCGGAATCGCTCATGTGGAAGAAGAACTGGGTTGTCGACTTTTTGAACGTACCACCCCCCTTACCCTCACCAATGAAGGCAAGATCTTTCAGGGCTATGCGGAAGAATTTCTGAGCAAACATCGTATCATGATGAAACATTTCAGAGAGATATCTGCCGGACGAAGCGGCACACTTCACGTAGGGGTTGGCTATACCCGAGGCCGTTCCGTCATGCCTTCTCTTATAAAAGACTTCCTGGAAGAATATCCTGAATTTCAGGTAGTCCTTCATGAAAACGCTACAGAAGAATTGATCAAAGAATTGAAGGAAGGCGAGATAGATCTGCTCGTAGCCAGAATAGCCGGCCAGGATCCCGATCTGAATCTTCACCCATTTTACAGAGAACATATCGTCCTGTCCGCGTCAAAAGAATTGCTGAAGAAAGTCTTCAAAGACGAGTGGAGTGATGTAGTAGCTCAGGCAAAAAAAGGCGACTTCACCCGTTTTCAGGAATGCCCCTTCGTCATGAGCTTCCCGGAAGACACCACCGGCATCATCGCCGAATACTTCCTGAAAAGCCACAACCTCCAGCCCAAAGTCCGGGCCATTTCCGATAACCTGGAAACCCTCCTGGCCATGTGCGTACAAGGCACCGGCGCAGCCTTCTGCCCCCAGAACCTGATGGAAGTATCCGTACCCAAAGAAGCCAGAAAAGACCTGGTAGTATTCTCCCTTCCCAAAGAAGCTTCATACCCCATACAAATAGCAACCCGCCGACAGAATTACAGTCGACGGGCCGTTGAAGCCTTCATTCGTATGGCCAGAGGGTAAAAACTAAGAATGTCTTTCCGGAAAAACGAGGCTAAAAGTATATGCTGTAAAAGTTATCTATTCTATGCTTTTTTTCGGATGCAACAACTAAGAAAGTTGATTTGGCAGATTTAT
>JAGHUB010000032.1 GCA_018065025.1 Candidatus Equihabitans merdae | reverse complement strand
ACCAGAAGAAGCTGAAAGCGGAATTCCCGGAAATGTCCATCGGTCTTATGCACGGCCGCATGAAAGGGTCAGAAAAAGACAAGGTCATGAAGGAATTTGCTGAAGGAAATCTCCAAATTCTGGTTTCAACCACAGTCGTGGAAGTAGGGGTAGATGTACCAAATTCCACAGTTATCCTTATCGAAAATGCTGAGCGCTACGGTCTGGCAGCTCATCAGCTCAGAGGTCGTGTGGGTCGAGGCAGTTCTCAATCTTATTGTATCTTTATGACAGGTACCGATGATGAGGCCGTGAAAGAAAGATTGGATATTCTAAACAAGTCCAGAGATGGTCTGGAGATTGCCCGCCATGACTTATCACTTAGAGGTCCCGGTGACTTGCTGGGACTTAGACAAAGTGGTGAATCCCTGTTCAGAATCGCTGACATTTTCCGTGATGAGAAGATGCTGCAGGCTGCCGGCGAAACAGCAGCTGCCATCATAGAAGATGATCCCGCTCTGATTCGAGAAGAATACATCGATATAAAAAATCGGGTAAATGACTTTATGTCGGAAGATCACAATCATCTTGTACTCTAGTTCAATTATCGATAATACCTGACGAGAAATTTGCTATTTTTGGAAATAAATAACAATTTATTATAGGCTTTTCCTTGCGCTATATGTTTATTTTTGCTATCCTGTTAACAGTTGGGAGAGGATAATAATAATGAATATTGGAATTATTGCACATAATAGTAAATACATTCTTATCGAAGATTTTTGTATAGCCTATAAAGGCGTATTGGCTAAACATGACCTTTATGCCACAGGTACCACCGGTCGTCACGTTGAGGCGGCTGCTAATCTGCGCGTCCATAAGTTCCTGCCCGGCAATATCGGCGGTGACAAGCAGTTTATTGAGATGATCGAAAGAAATGCCATGGATATGGTTATCTTTCTTTATAATCCCAATATGGTCAATCCCAAGGAACCGGATCTTTTCAGCGTCGTAAGAGCTTGTGATATGAACAATATCCCCTGTGCTACTAATATTGCTTCAGCTGAATTATTGATCATGGGCCTGCAGCGCGGTGACCTGGATTGGCGTCTTTCTTTAGAACGTCCTGAGGAGGATATCTTTTGAGAGTCATAGCAGGATCAGCCAGAAGTCTTCCCCTGAAGACAGTTCCGGGCACGGATATCCGTCCCACCACAGATAAGACTAAAGAAACACTTTTTAATATTTTGATGCCATACATCAACGGTTCAAGATTTCTTGATCTGTTTTCAGGCAGCGGGGCTATTGGTATTGAAGCCATCAGCCGTGGCTGCCTTGAAGTTGTGTTTGTAGATAATTTCAAAGCAGCATGGAAGTGCATTGATGACAACCTGACCTTTACCAAGTTCAAAGATCAGGCAGAACTGATCAAATCAGATGCTGTTTCTGCTGTGAAGAGACTGGAAGGCGGCAAGCCTTTCGATATTATCTTCATGGATCCGCCCTATGACAAGAGTCTGGAAAAGGATGTCCTGGAAGCTCTGTCTGGCAGTTCCCTGGTACATGAAGATACCATCATTATCGTTGAAGCCTCATTAAAAACCTCATTTGATTATATTGAAGAATTAGGTTACACTGTCTTCAAAGATAAGAAATACAAGAATAATCGCCATCTGTTTTTAAAGAAGGCGTAATTCAATAAAAATAAGAAACTTTAAGGCTAAATCATGAAAAAAGCAGTATACCCCGGTACATTTGATCCGGTTACCAACGGACACCTCGATATCATCCAAAGAGCAGCTCTTCAGTTCGATGAAATCGTGGTGGCCGTCCTTCGCAACTCAGAGAAAACGCCATTGTTTTCTGTAGATGAACGTGTTAAGATACTTGAGGAAGCGACCAAAGATATCCCCAATGTTAGTGTCGCTTCATTTGAAGGTTTAACAGTAGATTTCGTAAAGAGTGTCAATGCAGGCACTATGATTCGAGGCCTTCGAGCCGTTACAGATTTTGAGTATGAGCTTCAGATTGCTCAGATCAATCGCGTATTGTCCACCGATATTGATACCATGCTGATGGTTACAGATCTGAAGTACGCCTATCTCAGCTCAACGATCGTAAAGGAATTAGCGTCACACGGAGAAAATATTGAGCGGTTTGTTCCCGCCTGTGCGGTGGACATTATTCGTGAGAAATATAAGAATAAGTAAGGAGATTGACCCATGAGCAGCAGAATCGAAACGATCATTGAAGAGATCGAAGAGTATGTAGATAGTTGTAAATTCCAGGCTTTATCTACAACAAAGATCGTTGTTAACAAGGAAGAACTTGAAGAGCTTCTTCGTGAGCTTCGTCTGAA
>JAGHUB010000231.1 GCA_018065025.1 Candidatus Equihabitans merdae | reverse complement strand
GGTTGCCAAGGCTCATATCGAACTCTTTCAGACCTTCAGCTGTAACAGCGATAGCCTTGATGGTTTCGGAAGCCTTCTCTACTTCTTCACGGATACCCGGCAGGAAAATGCAGTCGCCGTTCTTGAAGGGCAGTTCGCCTTCCGGAATCAGAAGAGGCAGCATACCCCAGTTGATCAGGTTGGAACGATAACGCTTGGTGGCGTATTCGTTGGCAACATTGGCCCAACCACCCAGAACCTTCTGGCAGGAAGCAGCCTGTTCTCTGGCAGAGCCATCACCGGGCTTAACAGCGAAGATTGTGGAACCGATACCGGTATTGGCCCAGGATGCATCCGGGCAGACAGCCTTGACAGCTTCAAGAGCAGCACCAAGTGCGGCAACCTTTTCGGCAGGATCACCATCAGCAAGACGGGCATTTTCAGCAGCCTGAACTTCCTTGGCCAGACCTACATAAGCAGGATCCTTTCTGGAGAGTGTGAACTCGGCCAGACCCAGGGGGTTGGAGCGATAGCTGGAAGTTTCACCGGAGGGAATCAGTTCGTCTGTTGTGGTAACCGGATCGTGGATCTCAGAAACAACCTTCAGCATCATGTTCTCAGGCATAGCTTCCATCTTGGGCCAGTCTTTGATGTTGGGACCAAGGATCAGTTCTTCGTTAGGATCAGCCTTGCCGATGCCGTTAAAGACACGGTTGTTGTAAATATTGGCATCGAAGAAGTATGCGGGACGGCTGTAAGAGCCGGCATATTCAGTAGCCGGTGTCAGGATACCGCCGTTGGCAGCTGTAGCAGCGATAGAACGAGCATCCATCAGGGCTACGGATGAGATCTGACCACTCTGAACCTTGGAACCTTCACGATTGGGGAAGTTACGTGTGGAATGACGGATAGACAGAGCATTGTTAGCCGGTGTATCACCTGCGCCGAAGCAAGGACCACAGAAGCAGGGCTTAACAACAGCACCTGAAGATACCAGCTTAGTCATAGCGCCATTTTTGATCAGCTGCTGGTAGACAGGCATGGAAGCCGGATAAACATTCAGAGTGAAGAAACCATTGCCGATGCTCTGGTTTTCAAGAATGTCAGCAGCGTCACAGATATTTTCAAAGCCACCACCGGCACAACCGGCGATAACACCCTGTTCCACATTGATACGGCCATTTTTCAGTTTGGACATGAGATCAACTTTGACCTTGTCGCCAAATGAAACCTTGGCACGTTCTTCTGCTTCTTTTAAGATATCACCCGGGTTAGCGTTGACTTCATCGATGGTGTAAACGCAGCTGGGATGATAAGGCATAGCGATCATGGGCTTGATAGCTGACAGATCTACTTCAACCACGCCGTCATAGTAAGCAACCGGGGCCGGAGTCAGTTCTTTGTAAGCATCTTCACGACCATGGATAGCATAGAATTCGTGAACACGTTCATCTGTCTGCCAGATTGAGGACAGGCAGGTGGTTTCTGTGGTCATAACGTCCACGCCGATACGGAAGTCAGCAGAAAGCTTGGCTACGCCGGGACCGACGAATTCCATAACTTTGTTCTTAACATAGCCATTTTTGAAAACAGCACCGATGATAGCCAGGGCTACGTCCTGAGGACCTACGCCGGGACGGGGTTCGCCTGTCATGTAGACAGCAACAACACCCGGATAATCGATGTCATAGGTACGGCTCAGCAGCTGCTTAACCAGTTCCGGACCGCCTTCACCCATAGCCATGGTACCAAGAGCACCATAACGAGTGTGGCTGTCTGAACCCAGAATCATGCCGCCAACTTCAGCCAGCATCTCACGAGCATACTGATGGATAACAGCCTGCATGGGCGGAACATATACACCGCCGTACTTTCTGGCAGCTGACAGACCAAAGACATGGTCGTCTTCATTAATAGTACCGCCGACAGCACACAGGGAATTGTGGCAGTTGGTCAGAACATAAGGAATGGGGAACTTCTCAAGGCCTGAAGCTCTGGCAGTCTGAATGATACCAACGAATGTAATATCATGAGATGTCAGCTTATCGAATTTAACCTTCAGGTGCTTGTCATCACCGGATGTGTTGTGACCGGTCAGAATACCGTAGGCCATGGTACCCTTGCGGGCTTCGTCCATGGAAACATTTCCCGGATTCTCCTGTGTCAGTGCACCGTTGACAAGATAGGCGCCGCCTTCGTACAGCTTAATCATTTTCTATATCTCCTTAAAACCTTAAAATACATAACGTTTTGGTGTCACTTTAGTGACATTTTCCTCATATATGAGGAAGCTTTTAGAAAGCCTTGATTTCATCATCGGAATCGTCCTGAGCGGGGCCAACTTTCTTGATAACGACATCGTAACCAACATTTTCATTGATCACAATGTGAACGGTATCGCCTTCTACGTGACCAAGCAGAGCCTTGCCAAGAGGTGAATCAATGGAGATAAGACCCTTCAAAGAGTTACCACGGATAGTTGTAACGATCTTGTACTCTTCTGTCTCATCACCTTCCGGGAAATAAACTTCTACGGATTTGTTCATGGCAACTTTGCCGTCATCAGCATCATCATCGTCGATAATGGTGGCGGTCTTGATCATATCTTCCAGATAAGCAATGCGGCTTTCGTTCTGATTCTTCTCAGCTTTGGCTGCATGGTATTCGAAGTTTTCAGACAGGTCGCCGTGAGCTCTGGCTTCCTTAACAGCTTCGATGAGAGCCGGTCTCTTAACCAGCTTTCTTTCTTCGATTTCGGCTTCGATCTTTGCAATATCACTTCTTGTTAAACGATCGTACATATTACTCCTCTATCACCTGTATCTCCAGGTAATCAAATTCAATACTTTCCACGAAACTATCGCGGCTGAAACGTGTTTTAGACAAACGCTTAAACTCATTAATGTTGGCTGTGAGCCAGATAGGTTCTGCCAGATCGAATTCCCGGCAGATATCTGTTATGGCGTGAAATACTTTGTGTGTACGGGTATCGTCGGTATCATCTTCGATGACGATATCCCTAAGCAGGTGATTGTCCTGCCAGATCTTTCCCCACAGTCGAAACATAACTTAAACTTCCCAGGATTTCAGGTACTTGGCCTGTACATCTGTCAGTGTGTCGATCTCAACGCCAAGGAAGCGCAGCTTGCGGCGAGCAACTTCTTCGTCGATTTCTCTGGGTACATACTGCAATTTAGCCATGTCTTCATCGCGGTGAGCAGCCATGTACTGAGCGCACAGAGCCTGGATTGAGAAGCTCATATCCATGATTTCTGCGGGATGACCATCACCGGCAGCCAGGTTAACCAGACGGCCTTCAGCCAGAATGTTGACGGAACGACCATTTTCCAGATAATAACCCATGATGTTTTCACGACGTTCAACAGCTTTAACAGCGATAGCCTTAAGTCCGGCAACGTCAACTTCGCAATCGAAATGACCGGCATTGCACAGGATAGCGCCATCCTTCATGTTCATCATATGTTCAGTTGTGATGACGTCACGACAGCCTGTAACGGTAACGAAGAAATCACCAACCTTGGCAGCTTCAGCCATGGGCATAACATCGAAACCATCCATGATAGCCTCGGTTGCTTTGATGGGATCGATCTCAGTACCGATAACACCGGCACCAAGCCCCTTGGCACGCATAGCAACGCCCTTACCGCACCAGCCGTAACCGGCAACAACGACCTTCTTACCGGCAACGATCAGGTTAGTTGTACGGTTGATACCATTCCAGACGGACTGGCCTGTGCCGTAACGGTTGTCGAAGAGGAACTTGCACTGGGCGTTGTTGACCAGCATCATGGGGAACTTAAGCTGACCATCGGCATCCATAGCTACCAGACGCTGAATACCTGTAGTGGTTTCTTCACAGCCGCCGATGACACCGGGAATCAGGTGCTGCAGCTTGGTGTGCATCATGTTGACCAGGTCGCCGCCATCGTCAATGATCAGGTCGGGACCACAGGAAAGTGTCATTTCCAGATGATGATCATATTCTTCCGGAGTGGAGGCATGCCAGGCAAATACTTCAACGCCGCGAGATGCCAGCCCGGCTGCTACATCATCCTGTGTGGACAGGGGGTTGCTGCCTGTTGCATAAACTTCAGCACCACCATCTTTAAAAACAGTAGCCAGATAAGCTGTCTTAGCTTCCATATGGATAGACAGGGAAACCTTCAGGCCTTTGAAGGGCTGGCTCTTCTTAAAATCTTCATCGATACTGCGCAGTACCGGCATGTGATCTCTGACCCAGTCGATCTTACGATTACCGGAATCAGCCAGGTTCATATCTCTTACTTCACTCACGAGTTTGTTCTCCTTTTATATAATCTTTGACAGTTGTTTTCATATTTGGAAAATGCTTCTGCATTCTCTTGATAATGCCGAGATGACATGAATTCTTGACACTATCAGAACTTGCTGACGGCCTTGGCGATCTCGTAGTTAACACGTTCTTCGTCAATGGTTGTCAGGATGCGGTTGCGCATCAGGACCTTGCCGGCTACCAGCACATCTGAAACTTCATAACCGGAAGCAGAATAGGCAAATGCTGCCTTCCAGTTGAACTTAGGCTGGAAGTTGGGAGCTTCTTCATCCAGAAGGATGACATCAGCGATGCGGCCTTTTTCGATCTTGCCGCCCTTCTTGCCAAGACCAACCGCCTTATAACCATTTTCCACAGCAATCTTCATAGTTGTCTCTGCGTTGAGGGCAGTTGTGTCTTTTGTCACACCCTTCTGTGTCAGAGTCAGCAAATTCAGCTCACGGAACATGTTAAGGGCATTGTTGCTGGAAGCACCGTCGGTACCAAGACAAACGTTGATGCCTTCGTCCAGCATACGGGCTACCGGTGCAAAACCATTTCCCAGCTTCATGTTGCTGGCGGGATTGGTGGCAACTGAGGCACCGGATTCACGAAGAATGGCATAATCTTCATCATCCAGGTAGACACAATGGGCCAGAAGAGCCGGACCATCCAGAATGCCGCAATCCTTAAGATAGGCGATAGGGGTCTTGCCGTGTTCCTTGAGACAGGTCTCATATTCATAAGGTGTCTCAGTGGCGTGGATATTAATGAAGAGGCCTTTTTCTTTTGCCAGTTCAGCTACATAGCGCAGCACATCCTCACCGGCAGTGTAGATAGCATGGGGACCCAGACCGAAAGTAACGTTGGCGGCAGGTTCATTTGCTGCATAATCGATCTCGTCCAGAGCTTCCTTAACACGACGGGCGCAGGCTTCATCGTTACGATCAGAGCCAACCAGGCCACGAGTGATGACGCCGCGGATACCGCTGTCGGCACAGGCTTTGACAGCCATCTCCGGGAACATGTGCATGTCCACGAAGCAGGTGGTGCCGGTACGAATCATCTCGATGATGGAAAGCATGTTACCCCAGTAGGCCTGCTCGGAAGTAAGATTGGATTCCAGCGGATCGATCTTCTCGAAGAGCCATTCGGCAAATGGCAGGTCGTCGGCATAATTGCGGAACACCGACATGTAGGCATGTGTGTGGGCGTTGACGAAACCGGGCATCATAACCTTGTGTGATCCGTCGATGGTCTCGTCTTCAGAGAAATGTTCCGGCTCCTGATCGATGCCGGTAATGCGGCTGCCTTCAATATAAATGTTGCGGCGCTTGCCTATCTCCTCGTCCCATAACTGAACGTTTTTAATGAGAATCCCCATGGGTGTCCCCCTTTTGTCTGTATTTGTCCACATCTGTTGGCTATTATCCACATGAGTGTGGGCCATTGGCGCAGAAAAACGCACTACGCCATCTTGATTGTGCATACATAGTTATATTAGCACAATCTATCCTCTTGTGGTGGAGGAATTTTCAAGTCACCTCCGTCAGGAAATTGATTCCATCGGGAAAATGTTTCCTCTTTGTGAATCAAGAAATCTGTTTGAAAAATGTTCTTGCAGATCGGGAATCAAGGAAATTGCTCCAGGAAAATGTCTGTGATATACTGACTTGAGTTTGGGAGTTCATTTGAAAATGATACATGAAATCCCGGGCATAACAGCAACACAGCAAATATTCATAACAAAATGGAAATAGGAGAACATCATGACATATAAAACAAAGGGCACTTGTTCACAGCTTATCAACTTCGAAATCGAAAACGGCCAGGTAAAAGATGTAGAATTCATCGGCGGCTGCAACGGCAACCTTCAGGGCATCGCTTCTCTGGTAGAGGGTATGGAAGTTTCTGACGTCATCGATCGTCTGGAAGGCATCAAGTGCGGTTGGAAAGACACATCCTGCCCGGATCAGCTGGCCAAAGCTCTCCGCATGGCTGTCAGCGGCGAGTTGGGTTAAGTCCCGTAAATCATGACCATACTCCAATCTATCGACAAAGAGAATATCTGGATTTATTAACTGGATAAAATGCGCCATAAAAACAGGGCAGCATATACCACATATGGTATACGCTGCCCTTTCTTTATATCATTCGTATTTCTCACAGAAAGCTTCGATATCTCGTGCCATCCGTGTCAGATCTTTGTTAGGTCTGCCTTCACTTCTCTTGACGATATTCATCAGGCGGTTAGCGGCATTAAGCAGCCGCAGGACCAGAGCATTGGCTGTCTTGGCTCCGGGAGCCAACGGCTTCTTGACCCGCTCTTCCACTGCTTTGGGCACGCCCTCTGTTACCACTTCATTTGCAGTCAGGTCATAAACTGTACCGGAATAGGGTGCTACGGCGTC
>JAGHUB010000351.1 GCA_018065025.1 Candidatus Equihabitans merdae | reverse complement strand
GGCCTATAGTATCTACCGAGAATACTTGGCAAGTATTGTGCAAAATTAATAAAAATAGAATACTTGCTCAACTATTGTTGATTATTTTGACCGATAGTTTTAGAATGTAAAAGAAATGTTAGGATTGAGTATTCTAGCGTTTTACATTAAAATACACTATTATATTATGTGCTGCACAGTATTATTCGGTGTGTGAGGCCGTCAAAAGCTACATCAAAATCTTGTGTAAGCGAGAAAGGAATTGCATTATGAGCTTTTTTGACGAATTACAGGAATTCATGCTTGATGGCGACGATGAAGGCGCCGTAGAGCTGACAGAGGCCGCTCTGGAAGAAGGTATGGACCCGCTGGATATTATCCAGAAGAACATGGTACCGATTCTGGACGATATCGGCGAACAGTTCTCACGTCTTGAATTGTTCCTTCCGGATCTGGTTATGGCTTCAGAAGTTGCTACAGCCGTTAAGGAAGTAATCGCTTCCAAACTTGAGAAGTCAGATTCAACAGATGCCGGTCGCGTTGTTATCGGCACACTTCAGGGTGATGTTCACGATATCGGTAAGAATATCGTTGCTACACTTCTTGAAGTTAATGGTTATGAAGTTTTCGATCTGGGCAATGATGTTCCGCCCTATACTTTTATTGAAACAGCACGTAAAGAGAATGCAGATATCATCGCTATGTCTTCTCTTCTGACAACATCCATGCCTTACATGGGTGAAGTTATCAACACTTTGGAAGGTCTTGGCTGCCGTGATCAGTTCAAGGTTCTTGTTGGTGGTGGTCCCGTCAGCCAGAACTATGCTGACATGATCGGCGCTGATGGTTATAGTGAAGATGCTAATGAAGCTGTTATTCTTTGCGATAAGATTATGACAGAAATTAAGGGGGCATAATAGATGAAATCACATACACGTTTATTAACAGTCCTTGACCGTATGGACAATGGCGTCATCATGGAAGAGAAGGACTTCGACAAACTGATCTCTAAAACAGTTCGTAAGCTGATCAAAAAGTATGATCTGAAGTTCAATCGTGAAGATGCTATCCTCTATGATGATGACATGGCTGACCGTTTCTTCCAGGCAGCTATGGAACTGGCAGTTACAACAGGTGTTTACTGCACAGATACACATTCAGCCATGATGTTCTCCAGAGAAGAAATCGAACAGGCTCTCCGTTGGGCTCCGGATCATGTAACCTATGGTACAGGTCTTGACCAGGTAACTGTTCGTCATCGTGTTCCGGAAGATCCCCGCGTACCCGTTATCTGCGGCGGCGGTTTTGGTACACCCATTCCGGAAGAATGGTTCTCAACTGTTATGGAAGCCTATGCTAAGGAACCCATCGTTGACACAATCGTAGGTTGTAACTTCTATACAACACACGGTCGTGTTCCCAAGACAAGATCACCCTGGGAAGTCCTTCTGGCCTGGAGAGAAATCGAACTGACAAAGGCCGCATTGCAGAGAGCAGGTCGTCCGGGTTTGGGTGTCGGCGTTGTTGAAAATGCTGTTTCCGAGATCGGTGAGATCTCAGGTTCCTCTGCCGATGGTTTCGATCAGCATCATTGGCACCATACCTGCTTCGTTTCCGAACTGAAGACAAACTATGGTCTGCTAATCAAGGTTGCTCACCTGGTTAAGACAGGCTGCATCATCCACAGCTTCTACAATTCAATCCTTGGTGGTTATGCAGGTGGTCCGGAAGGCGTTGTTATCTGCTCCTGCGCAGGTATCATCATGGAATGTGTTGTTAATATGGCAACAACTTTCTCTATCTGCCCGACACATCCCTTCTACAACTGTGATACAGCTCCCGAACTTGTCTGGGCTGCATCCGCTGTACAGCAGGCTATCAACCGCAATACCCACCTTTGCACAACTGTTATGACATCTCCGGTTTCCGGCCCCATGACAGAATCTCTGCTTTACGAATGTGCTGCAATGTCAACAGCCGCCACAGTTTCAGGCGCAGCCCGAATCGATGGTGTTCGTTCAGCCGTAGGTGTTGAGATCCTTCATGTAACAGGTCTTGAAGTTCGTTTCAACGGTGAATGTGCTCATGCAGCCGCCGGTCTTTCAAGAAAAGATGCCAACGAGATGATCAAAGAATTCGAAAAAGGCTATATTCCGGTTCTGGATAAGAAACCCATCGGTAAGAGCTTCCTTGAAGCATATGATCCGATCAAGGTTGAACCCACACAGGAATGGCTCGACATGTATAACAAGGTTAAAGAAAATGTCGAACGTATTGGTCTTAAGATGAAATACTAATCTTTAGTGTTAAAGATGATATAGCGAGGGTGCAGCGGTGCTGTACCCTCGCTTTTTATACAATAGAATAAAGAGGAATACGACATGAAAACATTATTGATCAAAAATGTTAATACAGTTGTATCATGTGACGCTAACGATAACATTTATAAGAAAGTAAATATTTATTGTGAAAATGGTCTGATCAAATCTATCGGTCAGGAAGCTCCGGAAGCTGATGAAGTCATTGATGGCTCAAAGATGATCTGCTATCCCGGGTTAGTTAATACGCATCACCATCTCTACCAGTTCTTCTCAAGAAGTCTTCCTCAGGTACAGATCATTGAACTGTTCGACTGGTTGAATACCTTGTATGAAATCTGGTATGGGTTAATTCAAGATACTATATATTATTCCTCAATCACCGGCATGGGCGAACTGGTCAAAAACGGCTGCACTACCATCTTCGACCATCATTATGTATTCCCGGCCAATTCAGGTGACTTAATCGGTGCACAGTCTCAGGCTGCCAAAGAACTTGGTGTCAGAATGCATTTCTCAAGAGGCAGCATGGACTTATCCAAGAAAGACGGAGGCCTTCCTCCCGATACAGTTGTACAGACTGTAGATGAGATCATGAAGGACAGTGTTGAGCTCATCGAAAAATATCAGGATAATTCCTTCCAATCTATGAACCGTATCGCATTGGCTCCGTGTTCACCCTTCTCAGTATCTGAGGATCTGTTAAGAGAGAGCGCTATTCTGGCAAGAGAATATGGCGTCAGACTTCATACCCACCTGTGTGAGACCATAGACGAAGAGAATTACATGTTGGAAAGAGAAGGGGTCCGTCCTCTGGCCTATATGGAAAGATTGGGCTGGGTAGGAAATGATGTCTGGTATGCTCATGGCATCCACTTCAACGATGAAGAGCTTAAACTTCTGGCTGAGACAGGCACAGGGGTCTGCCATTGCCCTATCTCAAATATGAAGTTGTCTTCAGGTATCGCCAGAATTCCGGAAATGCTTAAGATGGGCATCCCGGTAGGTCTTGGTGTTGACGGTTCTGCTTCAAATGACGGTTCCAACCTGCTTGAAGAACTGCGTGTCAGCTACCTGCTCCACAGACTGAACTCCAGTAAGAAAGCCCCCAGCGGCTATGATCTGCTGAAAGTTGCCACTATTGGTTCTGCCCGTCTTCTTGGCAGAGACAAGGAGATTGGTTCCATCGAAGTGGGTAAATGTGCTGATATGTTCATGATCGACATGACCCGCATGGAACTCCTGGGTTGTGATTACGACTGGACATCAGCCCTTGCTACCGTCGGCTTGAAAGCTGCTGTTGATTACACCATTGTAAATGGTCGCATTGTTGTTAAGGATGGTCAGCTGACAGGTATCGATGAAGCTGTCATTACAGAGAAAGCAGCTAAAGAAATCAAACGTTATCTGGCTTAAGTCAAAATAAGGCAAAAAAATACTCCGGTTTCCAATTCTGGAGACCGGAGATTTTTATTGCTTTGTAGAATATTTAATGATTGGCGTACATTAACTCTCTAAGCA
>JAGHUB010000057.1 GCA_018065025.1 Candidatus Equihabitans merdae | reverse complement strand
GGTCAGAACTCAGATGGCTCTCTTAAACGGCATCGATCTGATCTTAAGTTATCCGGTCCGCTACTGCACTTCTTCTGCCGAATCTTTTGCTTCACATGCCGTGAAGATTCTTAACCGCCTTCATTGTGTGGATGTGTTGGCATTTGGCTCTGAGTGTGGTGATATCAATACACTGACAGGTATCGCCTCTGTTCTGGCTATCGAGCCGGAACATTATCAGGCATCACTGCGCAGCAATCTTAAGCAGAGATTTTCATTTCCCAAGGCTCGTTCTCTGGCTATGCCCAATTTCTCGGATATTCTGGATGGTCCCAACAATATCCTTGGCATCGAATACATCAAGGCTCTGATCCGTGAGCAGTCTGACATCACACCCTACACACATCATCGTGAAGGGGCTTCTCACCTGGATGACGAGAGCATCCAGCGTCTGTCTTCAGCCGCTGCCGTGCGCCGTGCTCTGGCCACCGGCAACCATATCCCCGGCCTGGACAAGGCCTTGCCGCCAAATACCCTGCCTATCCTGAAAAATGACATCGGTATCTACGGCATCACTTCCGAGCAGGACTTCTCTTTGATCCTGGCCGACAGACTCTGGCTCATCGACAGTCCCCGTGTTCTGGCCAACTTCGCAGACGTCACTGAGGATCTGGCCCAGTCATTCCTGAAGAACCGCAATCATTTCCATGATTTCAATGATTTCGTGGATCGCATCAAAACCAAGAACATCACCAGAACCCACATTAACCGGGCTCTGCTCCACCTGCTTCTTGGTATCCGCAAGGAACCGGAAGGCATGCCGGACAACCTCTATGCCCATGTCCTTGGTTTCAAGAAAGACAGCGAAGAGCTTCTTGGCATCATCAAGGACAATACGGACCTGCCCCTGGTCATGCGCAGCTCTGAGGCACCTTCTATCCTGTCCTCAGAGGCTCTTAAGCTCTTCAATGAAGAAGTTCGTGTCTCTAACCTTTATGAGACTGTACGAGCCCAGAAGAGCGGCGAGCCCTTCCGCAACGTCATGTCCAAACCCTTGATCGTCATGTGATTTTCGTATATGGCAAGCAAATTATTTTGCTATATGTCCAAAGCATGGTGACTGGTCGCAACGCAGAGGCTTGATTTGGTAGATGGCAAGCAAGTTTTCTTCCTATATGTCCAAAGTGTGGTGGCTGATCGCGACGCAGAGGCCTGTTTTGGTAGATGGCAAGCAAGTTTTCTTCCTATATGTCCAAAAGGTGGTGGCTGGTCGCGACACAGAGGCCTGTTTTGGTAGATGGCAAGCAAGTTTTCTTGCTATATGTCCAAAGCATGGTGACAAGCCGCATTTGCAACTCAAAAAACAATCCGCAGACAGACTTTTCAGTCTTCTGCGGATTTATTATTTGCAAGTATTCTTCTATCTTAGTTCTTAAAACTATGGATGGGTGCGGGGATTCTGCCTTTGCGGTTGATGAGTCTGGCGCAGCCGAAGGTGTTGACCGGCATGACGGGACCGCTGCCAAGGAGGCCGCCAAATTCTACCATGTCGCCGGCTTTCTTGCCTGTGGCGGGAATAAGACGAACAGCTGTGGTTTTCTGGTTAACCATACCGATAGCCATTTCATCGGCGATGATGCCGGAAATAGTGGCAGCTGTAGTGTCACCGGGGATAACTACCATATCCAGACCTACTGAGCAGACGCAAGTCATGGCTTCCAGCTTCTCCAGTGTCAAAGCACCCATCTGGGCTGCTTCGATCATACCCTGGTCTTCACTGACCGGGATAAAGGCACCGGACAGACCGCCTACATAGGATGAGGCCATAACGCCGCCCTTCTTAACCTGATCGTTAAGGAGAGCCAGAGCAGCTGTGGTACCGGGAGCACCGGCCTGTTCTACACCGATGGCTTTCAGGATATCAGCTACAGAGACGCCTACAGCCGGTGTAGGGGCCAGTGACAGGTCTACGATACCAAAGGGTACGCCAAGCTTCTCAGAGGCATCTTTGGCAACCAGCTGACCGACACGGGTGATCTTAAAGGCTGTCTTCTTAATGGTTTCACACAGCTCTTCAAAGTCGGAATCCAGGCATTCCTGCAATGCGGCACGAACAACACCGGGGCCTGATACACCAACATTGATGATGGCATCAGCTTCGGTAACACCGTGGAAGGCACCGGCCATGAAGGGGTTATCATCCGGAGCATTACAGAAGACAACCAGCTTAGCGCAGCCGATACTATTTTCTGAAACTTCTGCTGCTTCCTTGATGATCTGACCCATGAGACGGACAGCATCCATGTTGATACCGGTCTTGGTGGAACCGACATTGACAGAAGCACAGACCAGCTCAGTGCAGGCCAGAGCTTCGGGAATAGACTTGATGAGGTTCTCATCTGCCTTGGTCATACCCTTGGAAACCAGGGCTGAGAAACCGCCCAGGAAGTTGACGCCTACGTCATGAGCGGCACGGTCCAGAACCTTGGCGATCTTGACAAAGTCTGCCGGGCTCTTGCAGGCGGCACCACCAATCATAGCGATGGGGGTAACTGAGATACGCTTATTAACAATAGGAATACTGTACTTAGCTTCGATCTCCTCACCGGTCTTAACCAGGTCGCGAGCCTGTGTGGTGATGCGCTCGTAGATATTGGCACAGAGACGATCCAGGTCACTGTCGATGCAGTTAAGGAGGGAGATGCCCATGGTGATAGTACGGACATCCAGGTTCTCCTGCTGGATCATTTTATTGGTTTCATTTACTTCAATTGAACTAATCATTTCTTACTTAAATCCTATGCATTTTATTAAAGATTTCTTCATGCTGAACATGGATGGCAACGCCGATCTCCTTGCCCATAGCATCCATTTCCTCGGAAATGGTCTTCAGAGATTTGGTAGCGGCAGAGGCATCTGTCACCATCATCATGTTGAAGAAACCCTGAACGATTGTCTGGGAAATGTCCAGAATGTTGATCTTGTTGTCTGCCAGATAGGTGCAGACGCGGGCAATGATACCAACCTGATCTTTACCAAGAACTGTAATAATAACTTTCTGCATTGTTCTCTCCTTTTATTTACCATTCGAAGCAGGGACTGGGCACATCTCTGTGAGCCACTGATATATCAAAGTCGCCGGGCTTATAGCTTATGTCGCTCATGGCGATCTCAGCTTTAACGGCCTCCAGAGCCAGTGCTTCGAGGTTATTTTCTCCGCTTA
>JAGHUB010000042.1 GCA_018065025.1 Candidatus Equihabitans merdae | reverse complement strand
AATAGCTGTTGACATCGCTACCACTACAGTGGCTGCTGTGCTGCTGGATCTGACTAACGGCGAAACCCTTAGCAAGACCTCAGCCGTTAATCCACAGACTGCTGTAGGTGGCGATGTTCTGTCACGTATCGTTTATACACAGGACCATGAAGATGGTTTGCCCTATTGTCAGAAGCTGATCGTGGATGAACTCAATAACATGACTAAGACCATGGTGGAAAAGACTGGTATTAGTTATGAGGACATCCGAGGTTATACAGTGGCTGCTAACTGCACCATGCTCCACCTTCTTCTGGGTGTTGATCCCATTTCCCTGGGTAGAGCTCCCTTTACACCTGTGTTCCGTGAAGGACAGATGAAGAAAGCCGTCGATATCGGCCTGTGTCCTCAGAATCCCTCAGCGGGTCTCTATTGCCTGCCTTCAGTATCTGCCTATATCGGTGCTGATATTGTGGCCGGTATCCATATGGCTCGTTTGGCTAAGACCGATAAAAATGTCATGTTTATCGACATCGGTACAAACGGCGAGATCGTTCTGACCAAGGGCGGTAAGATGTATGCCTGCTCCTGTGCAGCGGGTCCTGCCATGGAAGGTATGAATATCTCCTGTGGCTGTCGTGCTGCAGAAGGTGCTATTGAAGGCGTTTCTTTCGAGGAAGGCCAGTTAAAGATTAAAGTCATCGGCGATGCAGAACCCAAGGGTATCTGCGGCAGTGGTGTTCTTGAAACAGTGGCTGCATTCCTTAAATGTGGCGCCGTTCGTCCCGATGGCCGCCTGATGACCAAGAAGTCCCAGATTCCGGATCTGCTTTATGAAGAAGGCAGAGAGAAGGGCTATTATCTGTCAAGAGAAAACAATGTCTATTTCTCTCAGGCAGATGTTCGTCAGATTCAGTTGGCTAAAGGTGCTATTCTGTCAGGCTTCCGTGCCTTGATCAACACAAGTGAACTTAGTTTTGATGAGCTGGATGAAGTTATGATCGCCGGTCAGTTTGGCTCTCATCTGAAGGCTGAGACAATGGTAGATATCGGTATCCTGCCTGCTGAAACCAGAGATAAGGTATCTTACATCGGCAATACTTCCCTGTCCGGTGCCATCAGCGTCTTCCTGGATAAGAGCCTGGTAGATGTCTATGAAGAGATAAGCGAAAGTGTTCAATACATGGAGCTGGGGACTCTGAAGGGATATAACGAAATCTTTATTTCCTGTCTGACATTCCCGAAACCGGAAGCTTGATGCTTTGATTCGATGAAAATGGAGAGTGCAAGTATGAATATTTCCATGAAGACATGGCTTGATGAGATGTTAAATGATAAGCAGGTCCGTTTTGCTCCTATCCTCTATTATCCGGGTTTGAGTCTGGTAGATTGGAATGCCAAAGAAACCCTGCAGGAGGGCGGTGCCGAGAAGATGGCCCTGACCATGAAGGCTCTTGTGGAACGCTTCCCGGATATGGCTTTTGTCATGACAGGTCTGGATACCTCTGCTGATGCAGAATCTTTTGGCTGCCAAGTGATGTACGCTGAAGACAGAGCACCCCATACGGTAAGTGTTGTGGCTCATACACAGGAAGATGTGGATGGTCTTGAACTGCCGGATGTTTATGGTGGACGCTTTGCTACACAGTACGAAGCTGTTCGCCGTGCTAAGGAGTTGATCCAGGATCGGCCGGTATTTGGCAATATGACAGCTCCTTTTACCACAGCTTCTATGCTGATGCCTTTGGCAGAAGCTATGACCAACGTGGTAAAGAATCCTGATCTGATGCATGCTCTTATCGAAAAATGTACTCAGCATGCCATCAATCGTGCCAAAGCCTATAAAGAGGCCGGAGCTGATGGTATTATGCTCAACGATGCTACCGGTGGCGTGATCCCGCCTAAGATGAATGCTGCCTATTCTGCAGCTTATATCAAACGGGTGGTAGATGCTGTTCAGGACGATCATTTTATTGTTATGATGCACAACTGCGGCAATATAGCCCGTTCTCTCAAGCATATCTACGGAACAGGCTGCCGTCTTTATTCTTTCGGCAATAATCTGGATATGACTAAGGCACTGGAGAGCCTTCCGGCAGATGCCATGGTTCTTGGCAATGTGGATCCCATGAAGATGGTATCTGAAAACCCTGAGGAGATTACCACACTTTGTAAGGAGGTCCTGGAGAAGGCTGAGCCTTACGGACATTTTATCCTTTCTACCGGCTGTGATTGCCCACCGGATGTTAAATTGGAAAATGCAGATGCCATGCTTCAGGCATTGAAGAATTAAATAGAATAGTTTTAAGATCAAAAGCGGATGCACAGCCGGTGAGGCTGTGCATCCTTTTCTGTTTTTATAATAGTGGAGTAAGTCCTTTAGTAAAATGGCATAGTATATGGTCTTACATTTCTCATTGAAGTGAGGGGAAAATAAATTGACAACCTGTTCAAAGGCGATTAGAATTTCACTAAGAATGCTCGCCTACCATGAAACTAGGCGAATAAAAAAATTAAACTATTTTCATACCTTTACAGGGGGTAAAAATTATGACAGGTAAAGAATTAGTACTTGGAACTTTACGCTATGAAGATGTAGAACGCGTGCCGTGGGTTCCCTTTGCAGGTATCCATGCAGGCTCTCTCCTTGGTTACACAGCTACAGAGATGCTGACAGATGTTGATAAACTGTCAGAGTGTCTTGAAGAAGTACATCGTCTCTATCAGCCGGATGGCCAGCCCGTTGCTTTCGACCTTCAGCTTGAAGCTGAACAGCTTGGCTGCGATCTGATGTGGGCTGATGACAACCCGCCCAGTGTATGTTCACATCCCTGGGAAGCTGCGGATTTCACACCGGAAACTCTGGATACTCTGGAAGGCATCACAAATACAGGTCGTATCGCTCTGGTTATGGAAGCTACAAGACGTCTGGTTGCTGCTCACGGTGAAGACACTGCTATCTATGGCTTGTTCTGCGGTCCGCTGACACTTGGTTCACATATGCGCGGCACAAAGTATTTCCTGGATATGAAGAAGAATCCGGAAATGATCAAGAAGATCACCGCTTACTGTGTCAAAGAAGCTAAGAAGATGGTTGACTGGTATATCGAAGCCGGTGCTGATGTCATCGTTCCGGTTGACCCGGTTATCTCTCAGGTTTCACCCAAGCACTTCGCTGCTTACATGACAGAAGCCTACACAGAAATCTTCGACTACATCCGTTCAAAAGGTAAGATGTCTGCTTTCTTCGTATGCGGCAATGCCACCAGAAACCTGGAAAAGATGTGCGAAACACATCCGGATTCCATCTCTGTTGATGAAAATATCCCCATGACAGTTGCCAAGGGTATCGCTGATCAGTATAAGGTCGCCTGTGGTGGTAATATCCCCCTGACAACAACTATGCTGTTCGGTAACCAGATGGACAACATGAAGTTCGTTGTTGATATGGTTGACTCCGTTGATACAAAGGGTCTGATCATTTCTCCCGGCTGCGATATGCCTTATGCTGTTCCGGCTGAAAATGGTATCGCCGTTGCTCAGGCTGCCAGAAATATCGATTCCACAAGAGAACTGGTTGCCAACTACGAAACAGTTGACGAAGACATCGAAGTCGATCTGCCTGATTACGACAACCTTCCCAGACCG
>JAGHUB010000203.1 GCA_018065025.1 Candidatus Equihabitans merdae | reverse complement strand
ACATCCTTTGAAAATGCTCAGATCGAGTCCGCAGTAGAGATCACCACTGTGAAGGGTGGTCTCCACGGTTACAAGAGTCGCTTTACTGCAACTTATGAAGGTCAGAGTATCCTGTACGTGGTCTATACACTGGAAGACGGCAGCAATTACTATCGCCTGTCCTTCTGGACATCGGCCTCCAATGCCGCTACAGAAGAGCCTATCTTCTCGGCCATCGCCGATCAATTTAGTGTAATTGGTTAAAACAATAATGAACTAAAAAAATCCCGCTGATGCAGTTATCAGCGGGACTTTTCTATGAAAGGGGAGAATAGGGAGAGATATTAACCCATATAGGTGTCAGCTCCGTAGGCTGCGTGGAAATCGCGGTTCATGGCGGCGACGGCTGCATTGACGGAGTCGTTGAAGAGGAGTCCTTCGATGACATCCGGGGGACATGTGGCAGCGCCGATGCCGTACTGGGCAAGCTCCATGACTTGTCTTGTGTTTTTGAAGCTGGCGGCCAGGAGTTCGATCATCATGCCGTTGTTGTCGATGATGTCCTGCATGGCTTTGACCACAGCCACACCATCCTGGGCCAGACCATCGATGCGGTTAACGTAGGGAGCGGCATAGGCGGCACCGGCTTCGCCGGCCAGATAGACCTGAGCTGTGGTGTAGACACCGGTTCCGGTGATGCGGATATCATCTTTAGCCAAGAGGCGGATGGCCTTCAGGCCTTCACGGTTGACGGGAATCTTAACGAAGGTGTTGTCACCCAGTTCTCTTAAGATGTTGTGGGCTTCTCTAATCATGCCTTCGGCGTCTTCGCTGACTACCTGTGCGTGAAGATCGGCATCCTTGCCAATGAAGGAGCGGATTTCTTTCAGCACTTCATAGGGGGCGCGACCGCTCTTGGTCAGGATAGTGGGGTTGGTGGTGACGCCACAAACCGGATAGTATTCATACATTTCTTTAATCAGATTGATATCTGCGTGATCCACTAATAACTTCATAAGTACTCCTTTTACCACTTAATTCCAAGTGAATTCATTTTCTCTTTAGCATCCTCATAATTGGTGAAGGTGATGGTGTTGAGACCAAAAGCTGCACCGGCTTCGATGTTGTCCGTGCGGTCATCCAGGTAGAGGGTGCGGTGGGGATCCAGGTCATAGGTCTTAAGGATACGTTCGTAGATAACGGCATCCGGTTTAGCCTCGTGAACCTGCTGAGAGAAGACAGCACCATCGGTGTATTTCAGGAATTCCCAATAGCCCTTTTTCTCGAAGGTGTCATAGAGCCAGTCGCTCCAGTTGGACAGGATGTAGATATTGTAACCGGCATTTTTTAAACCACGGATCCAACTCATGGCATAGGGGTAAGGCACCAGTGTGTCGGCTACGCCATCCATGAATTTCTCCAGCATCTCGGCGTCATCCGGGAAATGATTGATCAGACCCTGCTTTAATTCTTCCAGAGAACAAAGACCAAGGTCTGAACGACGCCAAATGGCCTGGAAGAAATCGCTGGGGAAAACTCTTTCCATCTGGTCATCAGTGGCACCGCAGGCACGACAATGTTCGTCCCAGGGAATCTCGACCAGAACATCACCGATATCAAAAATGATGTTGTCGATGAGGGGTGATTTGGAAGGTTTCAGAGACTTGCCTACCAGCAGGAAGGCATAGAGCATGACCGGCACGATGAAGGTGCAGGCGATGGCAGCCATCATCAGAGTGTTGGCCACTTCACTGGCAAAGAGGGATGATACGAAGGCGATGATGTACATAGCCAGGATCAGGATGATGCCGGCCATGGCAGCGATCTGTTTGCCTGTGACGGGTTTCTTAACTTTTTTCTTTTCCATTCCGCGAAATCCTTGTTATTTATGAGGTGATGATTATTGTTATCCCATGCCAGTGCAGATCAATGTGGAGGCACGGGTCAGCAATGCGAACATTTTCTGATCAGGCGTTGATAAATTTAAGCCTGGGGCTTGGGATCGAAACGATCCAGCTTGGTTTTTTCGTGAGGCTTTTCAGTGATTTCACCGGCTTTGGTCAGAGCCCACTTAGTCATGGCAGGACCGGCCAGTTCATAGATCATAACGCCAAAGAGGATGACGTTACGGATCAGGGTACCGTAACCACTGCCAAGAGACATAGCCCGCAGTGACAGTCCCAGAGCAACACCGGCCTGGGGGAAGAGGGTGATGCCCATGTAGCGGACAACATCCTTATCACAGTGGGAAACCTTGGCCATAGAACTGCAGCCCAGGTATTTGCCGGCTACACGCATGAGAACGTAGACCACACCGATGGCCACAACGGCACCGGAGCTGAAGACAGACAGGTCCAGATCAGCGCCGCTTAAGACGAAGAAGCAGGCGAAGAGGGGCTGTGTCCAGCTGTCGGCACGATTGAAGATATCCTGGGAGAAGGCACTCATGTTGCAGAACACCATACCTACCATCATCATAACCAGCAGGGAGGAGAATGACAGGGTAGCAGGACCCAGGGGAATCTCCAGACTTGAGATAGCGATGGCGAAGAAAACGAAGGAAATGGTGACAGCCAGTCGGTTGCGGTTGGAGTAGAAGAGACGCTCGATCTTGGTCATGACAAAACCAAGTAATGCACCCAGAACAAGGGAACCTACGATTTCCAACAGGGGATTGACCACAACGGTGATGGGGCTTAAGTTGCCGCCTTCCAGAGCCTGAGCTACGCCAAATGAGACAGCGAAAATGATGATACCGGCAGCATCGTCCAGAGCTACGACCGGCAGCAGCAGGTCAACGATCTGACCTTTGGCCTTGTACTGACGGATAACCATCAGGGTAGCAGCGGGAGCTGTGGCAGCGGCGATGGCGCCAAGTGTGATGCAGACTGAGACAGGCAGGACTTCTTCACCAAGTACCATGTGAAGGAGCAGCAGCGAAACGTCTACAAGGATCGTGGCACAAAGTGCTTCACCTAAGAGAATACGTATTACCGTTTTACCGGTTTTCTTAAGTTTCTCCAGTTTAAATTCTGAGCCGATGGAGAAGGCGATGAAGCCAAGAGCCGCGTTGGAAATGATGCTTAAGGAACTGACGGCTTCTTCTGAAACGAAGCCAAGTCCCGGTATGCCAAGCTGACCCAGAACATAGGGACCTACCAGAATACCGGCAATCAGAAAGGCGGTAACATCCGGAAAATGCAGATGACAGGCTTTGAATACTCGTGTCATCATCATGCCGGCGAACAGGGCGATCGCCAGCGCCATCACTGCTTCATAATTTTGCATGATAAACCTCTTAAATGGACAAATATTGTGTGTGATTCGAAAGAGAATCTACCTATGTTTACGTTGTTTTTCATAGGACCACCGCTATATAATAGTGCCTGCGGTTCAAAAATTCAAATGAGTTGCTAGATTTTTTAAGCATTCCGCGGTACAATGTTGAAAATGCAGGCAGTTGACTGCACTTTTAGTGTGCAATCCTGTCGGGCGCTTATTGAAAATACAAGAAGTGAATCAAAGGAGATTTTTAGCGATGGCAGACGAAAAGATGATGAATGCCGAAGCTGAAGGCACTACAGCCGAACAGCAGTCACAGGAATTTGTTATAGATAAAAACACTATTCTGGGTCAGTGGAGAGCCAAGGCTTACGATCAGAAAGCCAACAAGGGTGCTCTGCAGAGATTCTGGGCTGATTACTTTGTTTCTGAAAAAGAAATCTACATCCAGCTGCTTCAGGATCCGGACACAGTAGTTAAAGGCACCGTCAAAGAACTGGCTGAAAAGTACGGCGTTACACTTGAAAAGATGGTTGGTTTCCTGGATGGCATCAACGACAGCCTGATCGAAAAGAACCCCATCGAATCCATGACAGAAGATACAGAAGTTAACCTTGGTTTTGACAAGCCGCTTCTCTACAAGAACATGGTTGATGCCAGAGCTGATTGGCTCTATGAACTTCCTGAATGGGATACTATCTTCACAAAAGAAGAACAGCACGCTCTGTTCCTTGAACAGCGCAAGTCCGGCACTATCATTAAGCCGAAGAAGATCGGTCGTAATGATCCCTGCCCCTGCGGTTCAGGCAAGAAGTACAAACAGTGCTGCGGCCGTAACGCTTAAGCGATATCACGAGGCGGAAAGATCTGGTCTTTCCGCCATTATATCGTCAGCAAGAATCTGACGATTATATCGAGTTGATCCCTTAGAGGGAGAAGGAGCAATTATATGAAGATTACATTAAAAGATGGTTCAGTCAGAGAATATGACCGTCCCATGTCAGCTTACGAGATCGCCTGCGATATCTCTGAAGGCCTTGGCCGTATGGCTTGTCTTGCCGAAATCAATGGTGTTGAGAAAGACCTGCGTACCGTCATCGAAGAGGACGCTACTTTCAACATCCTGACCGTTAAGGACAAGGGCGGCGTTAAGACTATGCGTCACACAGCTTCTCATATCATGGCTGAAGCTGTTCGTCGTATCCGTCCCGATGTTAAAGTTGCCATCGGTCCGGCTATTGAAAATGGTTGGTACTATGATTTTGATACAGAACCCTTCTCAAGAGAAGATCTGGACAAAGTTGAAGCCGAGATGAAGAAGATCATCAAGGAAGGTCATGAGATCATTCGCTACACTCTGCCCCGTGAAGAAGCACTGGCCAGAATGGAAGCTGAAGACGAACCCTACAAGTATGAACTGATCCGCGACCTGCCGGAAGATGCTATCATCAGCTTCTATGATCAGGGTGGCTTCACAGACCTGTGTGCCGGTCCTCATCTGATGACAACCAAGCCGGTTAAATATTTCAAGCTGACTTCTTCTTCAGGTGCTTACTGGAGAGGTAATGAAAAGAACAAGATGCTGACCCGTATCTACGGTGCTGCATTTGCTACAAAAGACGAACTGGAAGAATACCTGCAGAGACTGGCTGAAGCCCGTGAACGTGATCACAACAGACTGGGTCGTGAGATGGGTCTCTTCACCACAGTTGATGTCATCGGTCAGGGTCTTCCTCTGATGATGCCCAAGGGCGCTTCTATGATCCAGACCATGCAGCGTTGGATCGAAGATGAAGAAGAACGTCGCGGTTACATGCGTACCAAGACACCGCTGATGGCTAAGAAGGATCTTTATATCCTGTCTGACCATTGGTATCACTACAAAGAAGGTATGTTCGTTCTGGGTGATGACGAAGAAGATGAAAATGCAGAAGTATTTGCTCTTCGTCCCATGACCTGCCCCTTCCAGTACTTCATCTACAAGGCAGAACCCAAGTCCTATCGTGACCTGCCCTGCCGTTATGGTGAAACATCCACTCTGTTCAGAAATGAATCTTCAGGTGAGATGCACGGTCTGACTCGTGTACGTCAGTTCACTATCTCCGAAGGTCATCTGGTTATCCGTCCGGATCAGGTTGCTGAAGAATTCCGTGGCTGCGTTGACCTGATGAAATATTGCCTGACCACTCTTGGCGTAGAAAATGATGTTACCTATCGTCTGTCCCTGTGGGATCCGGATAATGCTGATCATTATCTTGGCGATGCTGAAGGTTGGGATCGCGTCCAGAACCTGATGCGCGAAATGCTGGATGAACTGAACATCAACTATGTTGAAGGTGTTGGCGAAGCTGCTTTCTATGGTCCCAAGCTTGACGTTCAGGCTAAGAACGTATACGGCAAGGAAGACACCATGATCACTATCCAGCTGGATATGTTCCTGGCAGAACGCTATGACATGACCTACACAGACAAAGACGGTTTGAAGAAACGTCCCTGGATCATCCACAGAACATCCATGGGCTGCTATGAGAGAACACTGGCATGGCTCATCGAAAAATATGCCGGCAACTTCCCCACATGGCTGTGTCCGGAACAGGTTCGTGTCCTGCCTATCTCTGAGAAATACATGGATTATGCCTATGAAGTTAAGGCCAGATTACAGGCTGCCGGCATCAAGGCTACCGTTGATACTCGTGATGAAAAGATCGGTTACAAGATCCGTGCCGGCCGTATGGATCGTCTGCCCTATCTGGCTATCGTTGGTCAGAACGAAGCTGAAGACGGCAATGCCGCTTCCATCCGCTCTCGTTTCTTAGGCGACGAAGGTACACGCAATCTGGATGAATTCATCGCTGATGT
>JAGHUB010000165.1 GCA_018065025.1 Candidatus Equihabitans merdae | reverse complement strand
GGTCAGAGGTGTGGGATCAAGGCCTGTCATACCGACACGAATGGAGCCGGCACCGATGAGGGGAACCAGGTTGACGAAAAGGTCACCCTTGGCACGTTCCTTGAAATCAGCGAAGCTGCCGGTGTGTTTTACTTCGAATAAGCCGCCGCCAACTTTATCTTTGTAAGGTGTATCTGCAGGCACGCCAAAGGGAGAGAAACTGCAGTTACCGGTGATCTGAGTGGTGATACCCTGTTCAATAAAAGGCTTGAAGAACTTCTCGGCATCTTCCCGGCCGACGAAGAAATCATTGTGAGAATGGGCATCGATAAGACCCGGGCAGATCATTTTCCCGGATATATCTATAGTTGCAGCCTGGGGATCGGTGATGGATCCACCTACTGAAACGATGCGGTCATCTTCAATCAACACATCGCCATTTACCGGAGCAACCCCGCTTCCGTCATAGATCAGGCCATTTTTAAAGATAGTTTTCATGTTTTATATCTCCGAATTTGTGTGCGTTTTTCTGTTTATGGTACAATAATTATACTTAATTATAGAGTAACTAAAGGGGTTTATGAAGATGAAAAAAATATTGTTTAGCAAAAGAGTTATATCGTTTTTTATGGTTTTGGCAATGATTATTTCTATGGTGGGCTTTATGCCTAAGAGTGTATCTGCCGACACGACCATCGAGGTTCGTCTTTATACAGTTGGAGATATATCCTGTTATTGGCGTAATAGCACCAACATGACACTGAAGGGACGTCCCAGAGTGGACTTTACTTTGACAGTGGGCAATAAGACCCTTGCCGAAGCTTTGAATGAAGCACGTCAGATCAGTTCGATTTCGGATCCGGTTTATGCGTATGGCAGCAGAACATTTCTTGGCTGGGCAAGAATGAGAAGAGTTAATACTGGAGGCGAAAGGATCTTTTGTATCAACCGCTTCCATGATCCTATGGGAGTGGATATGTCTCGCATCTATTCCACTTCTGAGCTTCTCAATCTGAATATGCAAAGAGATATATGGACCGGTGATTTCGCGGAGGTAGGAGATGACGGAGCTGTCGTTGCCTTCGCAGCAGTCTATGAAGGACCCTCGACGGATTATATTGCTTATTTCACCCTTGATGCCGGAGATGGCCGTTTCTCTTATAAGGTCAGCAGCTCCACTTTCTCCACTAATCGGATGGGCAATAATCTCCCAAGAAATGGTATGACATTATCCGACAGTCTGCAGGTAGGCAACGGTGTCACAGAGATTTCAGATCCTGTCTATATGAACGGAAATGAGCCGGATCCCTCAGTGGCTTTCCTGGGGTGGAAACGGGTCCTCATCGACAATGACGGAGAGGTTAAGTTTGAAAATGGTGATTTTACATATCTGGATGACAGATACTACACAACAGCCGAGCTTATGCAGATGAAGGCACCGACAGATAAATCTGTTCATTATGTGTGTTACCGTGCCTTCTTCGATGAATCGAATCTGCCGAATCCGCCTGCGGATCAGCCGGACCCGCCCGCAAATCAGACTAAGATCGTTCCTCTGGCCGGATCCGACCGCTATGCAACTAATGTAGAGATTGCTCAAGAACGTTACGGATCATCGGCACCCTCCACAGCGGTTTTTGTTAAGGGAAGCAATTTCCCGGATGCTCTGGCAGCCAACGGATATGCAGGAGCCTTAGATGAAGCTGCCGGTGCACCGATCCTTCTGTCGGAGCTGACAGGACTTCCGGCGATTACCAAGGACTTGCTTAAGGAATGGGGCGGTTCTGTAAAAAATGCTGTGATCATCGGCGGAGGATTTACAGATGCCTTCTACAGAGATCTGAAAAATGCCGGCATTGTCAACATTAAGAATCTGGCCGGTCCTACCCGCTATGAAACCGCAGAAGAGGTTTTGAAGGATGGCTTAGAATCTGGTTATTTCAACAATGACAGATTGGTCATCGCCACAGGTCAGAAGGCAGCCGATGCCCTGTCGGTATCCGGCTGGTGTTACCTGAACCGTATACCGCTTCTTCTGGCAGGAGATGGAAAGTTATCTGAATCAACCAAAGAACTGATCAGAAAGGCTGATTTCAAGCAGGTCATTCTGACCGGCGGTGAGGGCTGCTGCCGAAGCTCGGAACTCATTTCCCTGGGTTACACAGAAGATGCTGCCGATAAGGGCTTTATTCGTCTCTGGGGTAATGATCGTTACGAGACATCCG
>JAGHUB010000039.1 GCA_018065025.1 Candidatus Equihabitans merdae | reverse complement strand
GACCATTTCCGATGACCAGGTTCAGATGCCCGAAAGTGACGAGGACAAGATCCCCGGCACATACTTCAACGGAGACGGTTTCGCTGCCCCCAGCGGTACCTTGTCTCAGAATCCCGTCTGGCACATGGCCTACTTCGATTACGACGAGAGAAAAATCAAATACGACAATGAAGACAGCCGTTTCCCGGTAAATGGCGGTCTTATTAACGGTGGCTGGAGCAGCACCGACGGCGGCGGTATCAAGATGGAAGGTAAAAATACCACCCTCGAGCTCTACGATGTCACCGTAGCCGGTAACATCGCCAAGAATAATGGCGGTGCTATTTCCATGACCGACGATTATCAGAAACTTCGACTGACAGACAGCCGTATCGCCTTTAACCAGGCTGCTTCAGAAGACGGCGGCGGTATCTTCACCAAGGGTAATTACTGCAAGATCTACCTGACCAGAAGCCATGTGGACTACAACCTGTCTGACGACAACGGCGGCGCCATCGCCATCACCGGTACCAATACCGTTATCGCCGGTGACGCCAATCACGTAGCTCCCAGCGATTCAGCTTATCCCGGCAAATGGGCCAACAATTCCTACACCGCCCAGCATTATGCCACCATGAACGGGGACCACAATCCCTTCTGGAATCGCACGGATAATGACAACTCCAGGCATGTCAGCACAGAGGGCCAGGCCAGTACCTTGGCCTACAATATCGTTACCAACAGCGACTATGACGGCGGTGGCGGCGGTATCTATGTGGATGGCAAGAACACCGCTGTTGGCGGCTTGAACATCCTCAAGAACCTGGCTCTGGGCTTCGGTTTCAATGCCACCTGGTGCGGCAGAGGTGCCGGCGTCCTTCTTAATACAGAAGGCAACACCATTGCCAACTGCAACTTCTGGCACAACTGGTCCCGCAGCGAAGGCGGCGGTGTCTATGTAGATAATGACAATTGCGCCATTACCGATGTCACTGTTACCGACAACTATGCCTACAGCAACGGTTGGTCCGGCGGCGGTGTCTACGTCCTTGGTACCGGCAATCTGTCCCTGGGCGGCCAGTGCATCATTAAAAATAATGCTTCCGACGGCAAGTCCAGAGATAACCTTTACCTGGGTTACTACAACTTCATGTATGCCCGTCTCTACCTGTCCATGGCCAAGGATTCTGAAGTCTGGACCTGGATGAGCGGCGCAGCCAGCAGCATTACCAAGGTACCCGGCACCTACGATGAGAGAATGTTCTACTCAGATGACACCGGTTACCATGTGGAATATAAGGATAATATCCTGTCACTGGTCAAGGGCAAGAGCAGTGTGGATTACATTGCTGAAAAATACGCAGATCTTCCGGTTGAAGAACTGGTGCCGGAAAATGCCATCACCGAAGGCAGCCGCACCAGATTGTTGGCCCAAAATTACATTAGCGAAAATGGCTATAGCTATCCGCTTTATCAGGGTATCGCCGAGTTCGCTTCATTTACCGACGTTTCAGAAGATCTGTCCTCAACCTTCTTCTATTCAGACGGTTACTTCGACCAGAATCCCAAAAACTACAACCAGCACTTAGCCACAGCCTCTATGCATTTGGCTGTTTCCAGCTTCTATTCCAACGATGGTAATGAAGACGCCATTTTCTATAACGTAGATGGCAACGGTGTCTATTATCCGGTCAAATCCAATAATATCCGCCAGTTCATGAGCGACATCGGCGTCAAAGAAGAAGACATTTACCTGAATGACTTCAATATTCAGAAGCCCGGCTCATTTACCATCGGCGTAGCCATCGGCAGCAAGACCATTAAGCTTGGTGAAGAAGATAAGAAGCTGGTTATCGTTGGCGTTCGCGGCGGCGGTTACGAATCAGAATGGGTCAGCAACCTGACACTGGGTTCAGAAGGGGAGGCCAAGGGCTTTGGCTCCGCAGCTGACCAGGTATTTGCCGCTCTGAGCCAGTACCTGCAGAACAAGAATATCGACGGCAGCAGCCGGGATACCCTTTTCTGGGTAGCCGGTTTCTCCCGTGCCGGTGCCACCTCCAACCTGACCGGTGCCCGCATCGTGGATAACTACGATCATAATGGAGAGCACACCTTCGTCTATACCTTCGAAGCTCCCCAGGGCGGCAACAGTGCCGTCAGAGAAAATGATGAAAAATATTTCTGCATCCACAACCTGATCAACGACGGGGACCTGGTCCCCAGAGTTGGCCCCAGCACCATGGGCTTCTTCCGTTATGGTGTGGATCATTATGTGCCCGGTGACCCGGCTGCCGGCTCACCTTCAAGCAGCACCGGCAATTATAAAATGATGCAAGCCGATGGCAACGGTGCAGAGACTTACTCCTACACCACCTGGCATGATAATGGCATTTATAACGTGGGCAGCGGTTCCTACAACCAGCAGAAACCCCTCATGCTCCAGCAGCTCAAATACATTGCTGACTATGATCTGATCTTCAGCGATTACTTCCACGCCGCCACCATTTCCTATA
>JAGHUB010000148.1 GCA_018065025.1 Candidatus Equihabitans merdae | reverse complement strand
TCTTAACACTCCTGCCTGATGAAATCGTATAAGAGGAGAAAGCAATGTCTAGAGCAGATTCAATCGAGGTAGAAGGCAAAGTTCTTGAGAAACTGCCCAATGCCATGTTCAAAGTTGAACTTCAGAACGGTCATGTCGTTCTGGCCCATATCAGCGGTAAGCTTCGTATGAACTTCATCCGTATCCTTCCCGGTGATAAGGTTACCATTGAGCTGTCACCCTACGATCTGGATAAGGGTCGTATCATTTGGCGTGATAAATAAAAACAGAAGCCAAAACGGTATAAACGCAGATTGTATTAAATTTAGAACAATATTTTTAACAGAATATTAATCTGAAACCGAGTAAACCCTTGAATTCAAGGGTTTACTTTGTTATAATCTCTAATGTTGCGCACCATGCGCTTATTTACGGAAAGGAGGAAAAACATGAAAGTAAGATCTTCCGTAAAACCGATGTGCGAAAAGTGCAAGGTTATTCGTAGAAAAGGCTCTATCCGCATCATCTGCGAGAATCCGAAGCACAAACAGAGACAGGGCTAAATCGCCCCAACACCTGACAAAAACAATCTCACAAGCGGCTGTGTGAGTTTGCAATCGCCGGATGATAATTGTATCGTCGATCATCGCGATGGAGGTGCTTAATACCGGCCTTCCCGGTCGGAAAGGTCTCGTGAAGCACACACGAGGCTGGGTATGAAGAATACCCCAATTAGGAAACCCGTTAAAGTAACAAGAAGAATGAAACAAATGGAGGAAAAGCGATGGCTCGTTTAGCCGGCGTTGACTTGCCCAGAGACAAAAGAGTAGAAATCGGTCTGACATATATCTATGGTATCGGCCGTACAACATCTAACAAGATTCTCGAGGCAGCAGAAGTAGATCCGAATACTCGCGTCAGAGATCTGACAGACGCAGAAGTTATTCGCATCAAAGAAGTTATGGATGAAACCTGTGTTGTAGAAGGTGATCTTCGTCGTGAAGTTGCTATGAATATCAAGCGTCTTCAGGAAATCGGCTGCTACAGAGGTATCCGTCACAGAAAAAGCCTTCCGGTTCGTGGTCAGAACACCAAGAACAATGCCCGTACACGTAAGGGTCCGAAGCGCACTGTGGCTAACAAGAAGAAATAATTGTGGAATCTAAATAACACATAAGAAGAAAGTAGGTTAGTTTTTTACTATGGCAAAACAAACTAAAAGAACGACTTCCAAACGTCGTGTAAGAAAAAACGTTGAACATGGACAGGCTCACATTCAGTCACCTTTCAATAACACAATCGTTACTCTGACTGATGCTCAGGGCAATGCTCTTTCATGGGCTTCTGCCGGTGGTCTTGGTTTCCGCGGTTCAAGGAAATCTACTCCTTATGCAGCCCAGATGGCAGCAGAAACAGCTGTTAAAGCCGCTCTGCCTCATGGTCTGAAGACAGTAGAAGTCTTTGTAAAAGGTCCGGGTTCAGGCCGCGAAGCCGCTATCCGTGCCCTGGCCGCTAACGGTCTGCAGGTTGTAAGTATCGAAGACTGCACACCGGTTCCGCACAATGGATGCCGCCCGCCCAAACGTAGAAGAGTATAACCCAACACAGGAGGAATAATATAAAATGGCAGTTAACAGAGTACCTGTTCTGAAAAGATGCCGTTCACTTGGCCTTGAACCGGCTGTCCTGGGTATCGACAAAAAGTCTAACAGACAGCTTAAGAGAAGCTCCCGTAAAGTTTCTGAATATGGTCAGCAGCTTCGTGAAAAGCAGAAAGCAAAATTTATCTACGGTGTTCTTGAAAAACCGTTCCGTAATTACTACAAGAGAGCCGACCGCATGAAAGGCATGACTGGTGAAAACCTGATGAGCATGCTGGAACTGCGTCTGGATAACGTCATCTTCCGTCTTGGTTTCGCCCGCACACGTCGTGAAGCCAGACAGATCGTTGACCATCGTCATGTTCTTGTCAACGGTTCACTGGTAAACATCCCGTCTTACCAGGTCAAACCCGGTGACAAGGTTGAAATCAAAGAAAACAAGCGTTCTTCAGCTCGTTACAAAGGTAACGGCGAGGACAAGGGTCATGAAGGCATCCTGGCTGCAACAGCCGGTCGTATCGTTCCGGAATGGCTTGATGTTGATGTTGAAAACATGAGCGGTGTTGTTAAAGAAGTACCGAAGCGCGACATGATCGACGTTCCGGTCAACGAAATGCTTATCGTTGAGTTGTATTCTAAATAATCGCTGTAAAGGAGGGACATGTCCGTGTTCGAATTTAATAAGCCGAAAATCACAATGGAAGAGTCAAGCGAAAAGAACTATGGCTGTTTTGTCGTGGAGCCTCTTGAACGTGGCTATGGCACAACACTGGGTAATGCCCTGAGAAGAATCATGCTCTCTTCTCTGCCCGGAGCAGCTGTCAGCCAGGTTAAGATCGATGGCGTTCTCCATGAGTTCGCCACCATCACCGGCGTCAAAGAAGATGTCTCAGAGGTCATTATGAACCTCAAGAGCCTTGCTATTCGCAATAGCTCTACAAGCGATGAGCCCAAAACTGCCTACATCGAATTCGAAGGTGAAGGCGTTATCCATGCATCCGATATCCAGGCTGATTCTGATATCGAGATCATGAATCCCGATCAGGTTATCGCCACAGTTTCCGGCGGTCCTGATTCTAAAGTCAACATGGAACTGACAATCACAAAAGGCCGTGGTTACGTTGGTGCCGATCGCAACAAGACAGATGATATGCCTATCGGCTGCATCGCTGTTGATGCTATCTACACACCTATCGAACGTGTCAACATGAACGTAACAAACACACGTGTCGGTCAGCAGACAGACTTTGACCGTCTGACTCTGGAAGTCAGAACAAACGGTACACTGTCTCCGCGTGAAGCCGTCAGTTTAGCCGCTAAGGTCCTGAACGAGCATCTGCGTCTCTTCGTAGATCTGACTGAAACTGCTCAGACAGCAGAAGTCATGATCGAGCAGGTCAACGACGAGAAGGAAAAAGTTCTTGAGATGAGCATCGATGAACTTGAACTTTCCGTACGTTCCTTCAACTGCCTCAAGAGAGCAGGTATCAACACAGTTCAGGAACTGTGTGACAAGACTTCAGAAGATATGATGAAGGTCCGTAATCTTGGCCGTAAGTCACTTGAAGAAGTACTTGCCAAGATGAAAGAACTTGGTCTTCAGCTGAAGCCCAGTGATGAATAATATTGCGGACAGTCAGCGTAATGTCAGTAAGACCGAAAGAGCATGACTTTACGTGCCGCAGCTAGGAGGAAAGAAAATGGCTGGTTACAGAAAATTAAGCAGAACATCTGCACAGAGAAAAGCTCTTCTGAGAAATCAGGTTACAGCTCTTCTTTATCATGGACTCATTGTTACTACAGAAGCTAAGGCTAAAGAAGTTGGCAAGATCGCTGAAGGCCTGATCGCTCTGGCTGTTAAAGAAGCTGACAACTTCGAAACAGTGACTGTTAAAGCTAAGGTCGCCAAGAAAGACGCCGAAGGCAAGAGAGTCAAAGAAGTTGTAGACGGCAAGAAGGTTACAGTATACGAAGAAATCGAAAAGGAAATCAAGAAAGATATGCCTTCTCGTCTTCATGCCCGCCGTCAGATGCTGAAAGTCTTCTATCCTGTTAAGGAAGTTCCCCAGGAAGGCAAAGGCCGCAAAGCCAACACCAAGATGGTGGATATGCCCCAGAAGATGTTTGACGAAATCGCTCCCAAGTATGCCAACAGAAATGGTGGTTACACACGTATCGTCAAGATCGCTCAGCGTCCCGGTGATGCCGCTATGAAAGTTCTTCTTGAACTGGTATAATT